>DDVC01000220.1 GCA_002345145.1 Bacteroidetes bacterium UBA2322 | reverse complement strand
CACAAATATAAACGCTTTACTTACAGAGGTAAACGTTTTACATGCAAAGGTAAACACTTTACTCACAAAGGTAAACACTTTACTCACAAAGGTAAACACTTTACTTACAGAGGTAAACGTTTTACTTACAGAGGTAAACGTTTTACTTACAAATGTAAACACTTTACTCACAAAGGTAAACGTTTTACTTACAGAGGTAAACGTTTTACTTACAAGGGTAAACGCTTTACTTACAAAGGTAAACGTTTTATCTAAAAACCTTGCTCCATCAAGTTTTTACCCTCTTTTTGTATGTTCAAAACATGGTTTGGGCAGATAGCGCCCTTTTCTGCCATGTAGAACAGTGGTAAAAGATGCCTCCAAAACCGGGAAAAGGTTTGGTAAGTTAGCTTTTAGCTATAACTTTGTGGTTGAAATGGGTAAAATCTTGTATTTATGCAGCAACAAAGGAATAATAAAAACGGCAAACTGCCAAAGCCTTACTGAGGAGCCTATTACTGCCCCATAAAAGATGCGGTAGAGAGAAAACAGAAAAACATTTAACCAAAGCCTCATGTTCATTAACTTTAAACAAATTGCTGCGCCTGTTATGACTTAAACTCCGGCTCATATTTCAACGCTAAGTTAGAGAAACACGGTCATTTTACCAACTCAAAAGAAAATAAGAAGATATGTGCAAACCAATAGATGTTTTTAGTAACCCTGAAAAATACATTAACTTTCTAACCAGCCCAGATTTGGAACGGCTGCATGGACAGCATTATGATTGGAAAGAAATACCAAAACCGTTCAACCAACATGCTGCAAAAAAAGGCATTATTGAATGTGTTAGTGCATTTGCTAACTCAAATACAGATGGCGGAATTATTATTTTGGGGATAAACGACAAGACGAAGGCTGTAGTAGGCACAGAACACCTTACAGAAGCTCAGTTGAATAATATACTGGCTTTGCCAAACCAATCATTGTATAATCAAAGTTGTCAGTCTAAACCTTTAACTATCCAAGGTCATAGAGTATATATCATTTACATACCCTACGAAGAACGCAATATCTGTTATACAAAGAACTCGCCTAATGAGGCGTGGAAGCGTAATGGCATTCAAAATGAGCCATTTAAAAGAGAAGACTGGGATTATTTTAGAAACCGAAAAAACCCTGGTCTTTGGGAAATGCAGCCTTGTACCTACTATGAAGAACGTTTGTTAGATATGGCGTTATTTGAAGAGTTCAAAGGTGCATGGCTGGCAGAAAGTGAAACCATTTCGGCATATTCTATTGAAGATGTTTTAGAGAATGCAGGCGCTATCATAAAGCACCAAAATGAATGGTGGTTTACAAATGCCGGTTACCTGTTTTTTTGTGGCAATCCACAACGTTTGTTTCCAAGTGCTTACATTCGGTTTTTGAAATACGAAGCCAAATTGCGAGAAAATCCAAATCCGGGAGATACAATTGGTGAAAAAGAATTTAAAGGCGCATTGCCAACTATGATTCGCAAAATCAGAGATTGGGTAAAGGATTCTAGTTGGTTTCGGCGTTATACTTATCGTGCAAAAGATGGATTTAGTTTTATTCACGAAGATGAGTATCCGATAGTTGCTGTTGGTGAAGCCATTGTTAATGCAGTTGTTCATAGAGACTATGCGCTACAAACACCTATTGAGTGTGTTTCCTTTACTGATTCTTTTCAAGTTCGTAATGCAGGCGGTATTTTACAAAACCAACTAACATTGCCTCCCTCCTTTGAATTAGGAAGCATTACAATTAAGTCTTATGCTCGAAACCAAAAAATAGCGGAGTGGTTTCGCAAAATGCCCGATGAAGACGGTAAGCCTTTTGTTCGGCGATTAAGTGAAGGAACCAAACGCATTCAAATTGAAATGCAACGTTTAAACTTGCCATCGCCTAAGTACCAAACCAATGGAGAAACGATACTAACCTTCCAAAACAATATTGAAGAGCGGAGCAAACGGTTCTTTAGGCATAATGCTCCATTGCATAGCACAAGCGAATACCTGAATTTGTTTGCAATTAATTTACAGGGAAACATAGAAACATACAACAAGGGTATTTTGCTAAAAGAAATAATGGGTGTTTTGAAAGACAATTTGCAGGCAAAAGGCTGGTATGTGGATAGGTATAGTAAAGGACGCTTGACAGTACATCAACGAGGGGCAAAGTTTCCGTTAGACAATCCAAAAGCAGAAGAAATATGTAGTATATTTAAAGCGAGTGTGCTACAAGTAAAGATAATTGACAAACGTTTTTATTTAGCAATAGATTACAAGGCTGAAGTGAAAAACATACAGTCAATCAGTAAATTAGATGATAGCATCCAAAAAAGCATACTCAATAAAACTGGAATTGTTAAATATCAAGGGAAGTGGGAAAATTGCATAATCAAGACTATAGAAAAAGAAGTGTCTATAGTCTATTTAATTGATTTTGATACAGATGTTAAAGTTGAGAACGCTTCTATTTACCCAAACCTTTCTATTGAGCAATTGGGTCAAAACCTAAAAAACCAAGGCGTGCAATTTGATTTGTACAGCAAATTAAAAGAAGCAAGTTTGTTAACCTTGCCCAATGCAGCCATTGAACGTGCAAGGCTCACGTTACAAGCAGCACAAGCAATTGCAAATGTAACGCCATTAAAATTTAATGGTTTTCAATTTTCCATCAACCCACAACCGGTATTTCTACTGAATGCCCCTGAGGTAATATTGGGGGAGGTAAAAATTCCGGCACTCAGCGTTTTTCATGACCTACAGGAACCACAAGTTACTTTCGCAAACAAACATCAAAGTATCAATATATTAGATGGATTACACAAGTTTGGTTCCTATTCCAATAATCCAAGAAATATCACAATTGTTCCGGTTTGCACCACTTCCGAACAAGCTCAAATGACAGAACTCATAAAACGACTTCAATCAGGTAAGTATAAATATGAAGGATCGGAACGCACTTTTGGTGTCAAATTTATGTATGAAACTATTTATACCACCACAAGACATGAGGATATTGAAACAGAATGTAAGCGAATAGTAACCCAGCATCCGAATTGGGAAGGGGATAGTTCTTTGTCTAGAATTTTTTTGGTATCTATGCCGGAGAACAAGTTTTCTTTGGACGACCATAACTCTCCCTATTATGGCATCAAGGAGTTTCTCTTTGAAAGAGGGATTCCCTGCCAAATGATAAATACTCCAACCTTAGCAAATCCGGATTGGAAGGATTTAAATCTAGCACTGAACATTGTAGCAAAGTGTGCTTTAGTGCCTTGGGTATTGTCTGAAAAATTGCCAGAGGCAGATTTTTTTATGGGGATAGCTTATACCACAACTCGTAATAGCAGGAATCGGGAAAAGATGATGGGATTTGTCAGTGTCTTTGATGAGTACGGAAGGTGGCGTTTTTACAAAGGAGAATCCGTTTTTTCTTTTGATAAGAAGAAAGAGTATTTTGCAAAACTTGTACCAGAGACTTTAAAAGAACTTGGAAATTTACATGATACTGCAAAAATCCACATTCATACTGCTTCTCGTTTTTCTCATGAAGACGAGCAGGCTATTTTATCAGCAGCTAAAAAAGTGCTGCCAAACGTACATTTTTCATTTGTGTGGATAAATGACACTCATATATTGAGGGGATATGATAACAGTAATGTTGGAGGTAGTTTAAGCAGAGGTAGTTATGTGAGTCTATCATCGCAGCAACTACTTCTCTCAACAACAGGATATAATACATTTAAAAAATCATTAGGAACCCCAAGATTAATTGATGCTGTAATTCATAGCGAAGGGGCTATTGATTTAAAGTTATATGCTAAACATCTTTTAGCGCTTACTAAACTAAATTGGGCTTCTACTAACGCATTAACCGGAGAGCCCATTACAACTAAGTATGCATTGAGCATAGCTTACCTTACTGAAAAATTTATCCAAAGAAAGGGCGATTTTAAGTTGCACAAAGTTTTGGAAAAAACCCCATGGTTTATATAAAACCTCAATTCAATAGCAAGGGCAAACCGTAACCGTGTGCGCAAAAGTGCAAAGCGCCTACGTAACCAAAGGCGAAAAAAAAACCACCTACCTAAACTTTGGTAAACCCTACCCAAACAATACATTTACGGTGGTTATTTTTGAAAAAGACCTGCCCAATTTTTCTTATGCACCTGCCCAGCATTTAAAAGACAAGGAGGTTTGCATTACCGGCAAGGTAATTATGTACAAAGGCAAGCCCGAAATTATAGCGCGCGAGGAAAAGCAAATACAATAATGCCGGCAAACAGCAACCATACAAAGCATTTTTAGGTGTATGAGGGGTTTGAGCCTTATGCTGCTTTTTCATAAGAAAGCCTTACTTTTACACCCAATTAACCTGTTGCATTTTACACCTGCTAAAAACCTGTTATGCTGCGCTTACACTGCCTTGTTGCTCTTTGTTTGCTGTGTTTGTTAACCCTGCCGTTACTAAGCCAAATTCCTAACGCCGCCAAGTTAGACAGCCTGTTTAACCTCCTTTCAGAAAAAGGCAAGGCTATGGGCAGCGTGGCAATTTCGCAAAACGGCAAATTGGTTTATACCAAAACCATCGGGTTTAGTCATCGGGACAAAGGTAAACCCACAGCGCCCAATGCCAATACCAAGTATCGCATCGGGTCTATCAGTAAAATGTTTACCGCTGTTATGATTTATCAACTCATCGAAGAAAAAAAACTGAGCCTTAGTACGCCTCTCAGCAAGTTTTTTCCAAAAATTCCTAACGCCAAAAAAATTACCATTGCCCAAATGCTGGCACACCAAAGCGGCATTTACAGCTTTACCAATGAACCCGATTACCTTGAGTGGAACCAGTATCCCATAACCCAAAAGGAGTTGGTAAAACTGATAACAAAAGCCGAACCTGCCTTTGAGCCGGGCACCAAAACCGAGTACAGCAACTCAAACTATGTACTACTGGGTTATATTATTGAAAAAATTGCCAAAATGCCCTACAAAAAGGCGCTCAATGATAGAATTACCGCCAAACTCCGGCTAAAAAATACCTACTACGGCGGCAAAATAGAGGTGGTAAAAAACGAAGCCCGCTCATTTAGGTACGCCCCCGAAGGCTGGATACAAGACACCGAAACCGATATGAGCATACCACACGGCGCAGGCGCTGTGGTTTCTACCCCTTCTGATTTAGCCAAGTTTATAGAGGCGTTGTTTGCCCATAAACTCATCACTGAAAACAGCCTTAAAGAAATGACCAAAACCACCGGCGGTATGGGGCACGGCATTTTTGAATTTCCCTTTGGAATGAAAAAAGCGCTGGGGCACAATGGTAAAATAGACAGTTTTGAGTCTATTTTGGGCTACTTTCCCGATGATAAAATTGCCATTGCCTACTGTTCAAACGGGCAGGCATATCCGCTAAATGAAGTGCTGATAGGCGCATTGAGCATCTTTTTTAACCTTCCTTATAAAATTCCCGAGTTTAAAACCCTTTCTCTCTCGCCCGATGACCTTAAACCCTATGTAGGGATTTATGCCAGCAGCCAAATACCGCTCAAAATAACCGTTACCCAAAACGGCGCTACCCTCATGGCACAAGCTACCGGACAACCGCAGTTTCCGCTCGAAGCTACCGAACCCCATGTTTTTAAGTTTGACGCAGCAGGCGTGGTAATGGAGTTTAACCCCGCTGCCAACCAAATGACCCTTAAACAAGGCGGCGGTGAGTATCTGTTTACCAAAGAGTAATCTCCTCCCCATCGGGCAAATTTTATGTGTAAACCGGTTTCGTTATTGCTGCTTATTGTTGGTTGTTTGCTCCTGTTATCGGGAAGCATACATGCCCAATTCAGCATTTCCATCAACTACCCGCCCGCCCTTGCCGATACCGCCATTACCCGCCTTGCCATAACCGATGTAACCCAACTGCTGCAACAAGCCTGCCAATGCCCCGTAACACATAATGAGCCGGCTGCCGCCGATGTTTACCTCAATCTGCCCGATATAAACCCCTCCGCAGCCAACCAACCCACAGCGCTTGCTCTGCGCGCCGGCTTTCCATATAAACATTACCCCGCACACCATTTCAGTTGGCAACAAACCGTTTTGGACAACGGTAAACAAACCAACCTAACCCTAAACGCTAACACTTTACAAGGAGTAAGTTTTGGGCTGTATGCCTTGTTGCAAGAACTGCTGGGCTTTGCTTTTTACCACCCCAAACAAACCTATGTTCCCAATTTAAAAGAGTGGATACTCAAAGATAATTTTACTTGGTCGGGCGCTCCACTGTTCGACAAAAAAGGGTTTCACCTCCACACACAGCACCCCATTGAGCTAACCGAACCCCTCCTAAACCCCAATTATCCCAATGCTTTGGAGGAGGTAAAAACCTATATAGACTGGCTTGTACGAAACGGACAAAATTATTTTGAGTTTTGCCTGCTCAACTCTATTAACCGCCCCCTTTGGGTAAAACATGCACAGCAAATTTGCC
Source organism: Bacteroidetes bacterium UBA2322 (assembly GCA_002345145.1). Taxonomy (GTDB): domain Bacteria; phylum Bacteroidota; class Bacteroidia; order Chitinophagales; family UBA2359; genus UBA2359. Next base: position 41,698 of record DDVC01000220.1, on the reverse strand, counting down.
ACTATGCCCACAGCAGAGGCATCTTTATTGCCGTTGATGTTTCGCTGCACATGATACAGCAAAAAACCTTCCAACTCTACGAGGAGCCCGTCCGCAAAAAAAAACAAATAACCCAAAACCTGCAATGGTTAATGCAAGCGCCTTGGGATTTTATCAATATGGAGTTTTCTACAGCCGAGTTTATACCCGGTAATACCCAAAAAAAAGAACAACTGAGGCTGTTTATAATCACTTGGCTGCAAGCCAATGCACCCAATACCAAACTCATGGGCAGGCAACATGTAGTACAAGAAAAACAGCCCCATACTAAACCCATTTTGCCCGATAGCGCCACACTTGCCACAGACCAACAAAGGGGCATACTGGCGCACACGGTTATGTTTTACAATATGACTGAGCCAAATGCTCCCGTTTACCAAAACCAAAACCAGCGGCACATGTACCGCTTTATGCTGCAACAACACCAAATAAGAGAAACATGGTACTACCCCGAAAGCGCTTACTGGATTACCTTTGACAACTCAGTGCCGATGCTTTTGCTGCCCTACCTGCAAGCCCGATTAGCCGATATAGATACCTGCGTGGCGCACCAAATTCCGGGTCATATTACCTTTTCATCGGGCTGGGAATGGGGTTACTGGCTCATAGATTGGAGCATTGCCCGCTGGAGCTGGCAATATGCCCTAAACAACATTCCCCAATTAAGATACCCCGAAATGTACGCCCACAAACTGCCGGCTAAAAATGCCCAACTTGCTTTTACCCTACTCCTCCAATTACAACAACAATACCTTAAAGACAGTAGCCTGATGCAGTGGATGACCGCAATGACCGTAACCGATGAAATACCCATAAAATCACTGGCTAATGCCTACCACCCCCGACCAACTACCTCCTACCCTTTTCTGCGCAATAAAGCCTCTGCCGCCCAACTGCAAACGGTGCAACATACGGTTATTCCACAGTTAGATAACTTTGCCGGTTCTGCCCTGCAATTGGTGCAGGTTTTGAATGATGCCAACAATAACCAACCTGCCGATACCTTCATAAACCACCTTAATCAGGAACTTGCCGATGGGCTGCACATTACCGCACTTAGAGCCATACACCGAGCACAAATTTTGCGCTACCTAACTGCCCACCGCCAAGCCAAACTAAACCGAACCCCATTTACAGGGCATTCCTACCTGCACCATGCAGCCAACATAAGGCAACAAGCCCTGCAAATAGTAAAACGCCGCGAAAACCATTACCGCTATCCCCTGCCCCTCCTTACCCATAAACAACCCGACCATACTGCCTACCACTTTGGGTATTTGTACCCTGTAACCAACCTGCATTTTTGGCACAGAGAAGAACAACAGGCAAAACAAAACCAATATCACCCCGCTTTTATGAATATATGGCAGGTGGGCAGAATTATAGGGCTCAAAAAGTAACCCGATAGCTTTAAGTCATAACTGTTTTACCCTATACCGTTTCTCTTAAAATGGTTATACCCATATTTCTGCCCCACATTACCCCTACCCACCTAAAAAATACTAACTTTGCCGCTTAAAATCAATCCGCTCCTACTACTAATGGAGTTATACGCCGGCATGAAAAGTAAAAAGAAGGAATGTTTAAAGTTTTAGATAAAATAGGAAGCGTAGTACTGCTATTCGGGCGCATTTTTCAAAAGCCCGAAAAAAATACTATGTACTGGCAGGAGCTGCTGCGCCAAATGAACCAAATTGGCGTAGAGTCTATCCCTATCGTAGCTGTAGTAGCCTTGTTTATAGGCGCTGTTACGGCAGTACAGTTTGCCTACCAAATTCAAGATTTTATGGTGCCGGTTTACTATGTGGGCTTTATAGTGCGCGATAGTATGATAATAGAAATGGCGCCTACCATTTCCTGTATGATTCTTGCCGGAAAAGTAGGTTCAAACATAGCCAGCGAGTTAGGTAATATGCGCATTACCTCACAAATAGATGCTATGGAAATAATGGGCATCAACACGCCGGGTTATCTGCTGGGCAGCAAAATTTTAGCCGCACTCATTACCATACCCGCTCTAATTGTTATTGCCGCCTTTGTGGGTATGCTGGGCGGATTAATAGCCACCGTTTTTGCCGATATTAGTACCATTCAGGAATACGAACGCGGGTTAAGAGCCTGGTTTCTACCCTTTAATGTAAGGCTGATGATGACCAAAGGTATTGTTTTTTCCATCATATTGTCATCGGTTTCTTGTTATCAGGGTTACACCGTACAGGGGGGCGCAATTCAGATAGGGCAAGCAAGCACCCGCGCCGTAGTACTTTCCAATATATTAATTTTAATAGCCGATTACTTTATAGCATTTGCTTTGTTAAAGTAAATACAACCCCCAACAACTTCACTTATTTACCGCAGCAATTACAAGCATGAAGTTTTTTTACCACTTTGGACGATACGTACTCATGATGCGCGACATGTTTTCTATACCCGAAAACTACCGCATGTATAGCAAGGAACTGTTTAGGCAAATGAACGGCATAGGCATAGGCTCGCTCATTATTGTAGGGGTTATTTCCTTGTTTGTAGGCGCTGTTACAGCCTTGCAGTTTTCCTACCAGTTGGGCAGCACCTTTTTTCCGGAGTACATGATAGGTTTCATTGTGCGCGATACCATGATAATAGAATTAGCGCCTACCTTATCGGGTTTAGTGCTGGCGGGCAAGGTGGGTTCTAATGTAGCCGGCGAGTTGGGCACCATGCGTATATCGGAACAAATAGATGCCCTCGAAATTATGGGGGTAAATCCGCAGGGGTATTTAGTGATGCCCAAAATTTTAGGCGCTATTTTTATTGTGCCGCCACTCATTGTTTTATCGGCAATGTTGGGCATTTTTGGCGGTTATTTGGCAGCAGAAAACTATGGCATTTCACCGGCTAATTACCAAAAAGGACTTTTATACCTATTTGACCCGTTTAACGTGGTAATTATGACCGTTAAATCGGTTATTTTTGCGTTTCTGATTGCCTCCGTAGCCTGTTACCAAGGTTTTTTTGTGAAAGGAGGCGCGCTCGATATAGGCAAAGCAAGCACCCGCGCCGTAGTATTCAGCAGCATTTTAGTAATTTTCTTTGATTATATTGTTGCTTTGGTAATGACCTAAGCCAGAATTGCAAACAACCTTACCGCATTAAACATGATAGAGGTAAAAGACCTTAAAAAATCATTTGAGGATAAAGCCATTTTAAAAGGCATCAGCACCTATTTTGAACCCGGTAAAACCAATTTGGTTATTGGCACAAGCGGTTCGGGCAAAACCGTATTTGTTAAGTGTTTGGTGGGTTTGCTCCAACCCACCAGCGGCTCCGTTTTTTATGACGGCATAGAATTTACCGCCCTATCTAACCGCGAAAAAAAGCAAATCCGCACTAAAATAGGCATGTTGTTTCAGGGCAGCGCCCTGTTTGATTCCATGACAGTGGAAGAGAACGTAATGTTTCCGCTCAATATGTTTACCAACCTTACCGCTAAGGAAAAGCTCAATCGGGTTAATTTTTGTTTGGAGCGGGTTAATCTGGTTGGAGCCAACAAAAAATTTCCGGGCGAAATCAGCGGCGGTATGATGAAACGCGTAGGCATTGCCCGCGCCATTGTGCTTAACCCTAAATACCTGTTTTGCGATGAGCCCAACTCCGGCTTAGACCCCCAAACCTCGCTCCGTATAGATGACCTGCTTTCCGACATTACCCACGAATACCAAATGATAACCATCATCAACACCCACGATATGAACTCGGTGATGGGTATGGGCGAAAAAGTGGTTTTTCTACACCAAGGGTACAAGGAATGGGAAGGCAGCAGCCAGGAAATTTTACATACCGACAATGAGTTGCTCTACAATTTTATCTTTGCCTCCGAATTTCTTAAACAACTGCGCAAAGGCATTACCAATAGTACCCCACTCATTAAGCCCGATAAATGAGCGCTGCCTGTATAGGTAAAACTCCAACCATTCAACCACCATTCGGATTTTTGCGTTTTAATTGTTCAAACACATAGTTTTATCTTCACACCCAAAAACCATTAAACTTCTATAAACATGCTCAAGCATTTTATTGTATCCATAGCTATTTTAACCACCCTCATAGCCTGCGGAAACAGTGCACCCGCACCCATTACCGGCAACCTCAGCGCCGAACCTGCTACCAAAAATGCCCAATTACAACTCAGTGTAGCCGGCATAAACAGCGGAACAGCTAAACTCATAGGCGTTTTTGGCGACCAGAATTTTATTGCTGATTCTGCAGCCATTAAACCCGATGGCTCTTTTACCTTTGAAAGAGATTCGGTTTACCCTGCCGGATTGTACTTTGCCCTGCTGCCCAACAATACCAGTTTTCAAATCATTATTGATGCCAATCAGCAGTTCTCCATGAAAACCAAAACGCCCGATTTGGTGCAAAACATGGAAATTACCAACTCCATAGACAATACCCTGCTCTACGAAAGCCTTCGCTATCAGGCAGAAATTGACAAAAAGTTTGAAGGAATAAAACGCCGCCTTGATGCCGCACAACCCAACTCGCCCGAATTTAAAGCCGCCAAAACCGACCAAGACAAACTGCTCGATGAGCGAATGGCTTATATTGAAGGTTTTAGAAAAAGCCACCCAACTGCCTTCTTTACCAAATTTAAAATTGCCGGACAAAACCCGAAATTGGAAGAACCCAAAAAACCCGACGGTACCTTAGATACCGTTATGCAAACCTACTTGTACAGAGCTAAGTTTTGGAACGATGTTGATTTTTCCGATGTTAGGCTACTTCGCACACCTGTTATTCACAACAAATTAAAACGATACATTACCGAAATTACCCCTCAAATTCCCGATTCAATTGTGAGGTCTGCCTTTACTGTTACCGACCTTTCTAAGGCTAACAAAGAAATGTTTAAATTTGTTGCCAATTGGATTGCGCTCCAGTTTCAACCCACCAAAACTAAGGTTATGGGCGGCGAGGCTGTTTACGCCATGATGATTGACAAATACTTTACCTTTGACCAAGCCTTTTGGTCAGACTCAACCGAAATAAAGGGTCTCCGAAAACAAGCCGCCGAGCTGATGCCCAGTTTATTGGGTAAAATAGGGCAAGATGTGCGCGCAAAAGACCCAACAGGGCAATACCGCTCTCTTTACGACCTTAAAGCGCCCTATGTTTTGGTTTACATCTACAATCCCGATTGTGAACACTGCCAAAAAGAAACGCCGGTGGTAAAACGAGCTTGGGAAAAATACAAAAACAAGGGCTTTGATGTGTACGCCATAGTAACCGAATCGGACGAAGCTAAATGGAAAGCCTATATTGCTAAGGAAAATTTAGCCTTTACCAACGTTTTTGACCCCACCTACGAGAGCAAGTATTACCTTAAATATCATATAGATATTACCCCCGAACTTTACCTGTTAGACAAAGACCACAAAATTATAGCCAAAAACATCAGTGGTCAGCAATTGGAAGAACTGCTGCAAATAAAATTGGGTCAATAACTAATTGCTTGCCTGTCTCCTAAAAAGCCCGATGTAGTTGTAGCGCCTGCATCGGGCTTTTTTTCGTCTGTTTAGCAAATTCGGCATACGTAGGAACAAAAATTTTCAATGCAAACATTGATTTTTGCCTCGCCGGTGGCATATTTTACCAAATAACACCCTAATTTTGGGGCGCAATACTTTCATCTCTCCACCCATTTACAACAAAATAGTGATACACAAAGTACTGATAGCTAATAGGGGCGAAATAGCCCTTCGCATCATGCGCACCTGTGCCGATATGGGCATTGCTACCGTAGCCATTTATTCCGATTCCGATAAAGATGCCCTGTTTGTAAAAACTGCCGATGAAGCTGTGTGCATAGGAGGTAAGCAGGCAGCCGAAAGTTACTTAGACTTACACAAAATTATAGAAGCAGCCAAACTAACCGGTGCCGATGCCATACACCCGGGTTACGGTTTTTTATCGGAAAATGCCGCCTTTGCCCATCGCGTATATCAGGAGGGATTGGTGTTTATTGGTCCTAATGCCCGCGCCATTGAGCTAATGGGGTCTAAAATAGGCGCTAAAAACATTATGCAGGAACGCGGCGTTCCTACCATTCCCGGCTACAAAGGGGCAGACCAACGTACCCAAACCTTAGCAGAGGAAGCCCTGCGCATAGGGTTTCCTGTATTGTTAAAAGCATCGGCGGGCGGGGGCGGAAAGGGTATGCGCATTGTAAGGGCAGATACTGAGTTAGAAAAATCTATTGAAGCCGCCAAGCGGGAAGCTCTGGCAGCCTTTGGCGATGATACCTTGCTGATAGAAAAATACTTTGACACATCAAGGCATATTGAGTTTCAGATATTTGGCGATAAATACGGCAATGCCATACACTGTTTTGAGCGGGAGTGCAGCATACAACGCCGCTATCAAAAAATCATAGAAGAGTCGCCCTCGCCGGCGCTTACCCCACAACTCAGGGAGGCAATGGGCAATGCCGCCGTAGAAGCTGCCAAAGCCATAGGGTATGATAATGCCGGCACGGTAGAATTTATCCTTACGCCCGAAGGCAATTTTTATTTTTTGGAGGTAAACACCCGTTTGCAGGTAGAACACCCCGTAACAGAAATGGTTACCGGTTTAGATTTGGTGCAGTTGCAAATAGAGGTGGCGCAGGGTTTACCCCTCCCCTACTCGCAGCAAGACCTTACCCAGCAAGGACACGCCATTGAGTGCCGACTGTATGCCGAAGATACTGCCAACAATTTCTTGCCTACTACCGGCGCTATTTACCTGTGGCATACCGGTAAAATAGGCGGTATGCGCTACGATACCGGCGTAGAAACAGGCTCGGTTATTGATATTTACTATGACCCTATGATTGCCAAAGTAATTGCTTATGCCCCCAACCGACCCGATTGTATCAGAAAAATGCACCGCGCTTTGCAAGAGCTGGCTGTGTTGGGGCTAACTACCAACAAGGATTTCCTGATTCAAATTTTAGAAAATGAACAGTTTAAGGCAGGCAGTTTTGATACCCATTTCTTAGGAAAAGTGTTTACCTACAATGCCCGCCACCTTACCGATGAGCGCATGTATAAGTATGCCATTGCCGCCATGCTGTATGAGTGGCAAAAACGTCAAAACAACCGACCTGCGCTAACCCAAATTCCTGCCGGCTGGCGCAATAATTACTACCAACCCCAAAAAGAAGTGTTTAACTGGGGCGGCGCCGAAATAGAAATTGCTTACAAATACCTCAACAATCACCGGTTTGAAATAACCCTTGCCAATCAGTTATTTTTAGTAGAGTTGCTCCATTGGCAAGCGGGTGAGGTGGTTTGTTTGATTAACCAACATCGGGTTAAATTTTTAGTTGCCGATACCCCAAAACAGCTCTATCTCCATCAGCCCGATTGGGGCTCCATTACACTCCAAAAAGTATCACCCTTTCCCGAAAAAAAGACCGAGCAGGTAAAAGGCGCTTACACTTCGCCCATGCCCGGCGAAGTGGTGAAAGTAATGGTTAAAACCGGCGATAAGGTAAAAACCGGCGATACCCTTCTGGTGCTTACCAGTATGAAAATGGAAAATGCCATTGAAGCATTTGAAGACGGAACGGTAGAAGAAGTGTATGTAACCGAAAAAACATCGGTAGCTGCCGATGCCATGCTGCTCAAAATAACCAACTAATGATACCCTTAGCCTAAACCCACTGCCATGACTTCTCCTATCAGTTTTGACCAGTTTTTACAGGTAGATATGCGTGTGGGTATAATTATTGAAGTGCAACCGTTTGAAAAAGCCCGAAAACCTGCCTACAAATTGCGCATTGATTTTGGCACAGAATTAGGCGTCAAAAAAAGTTCGGCACAGATAACCCACCACTACACGCCCCAAAACCTGATAGGGCGATTGGTGGTAGCGGTGGTTAATTTTCCGCCCCGCCAAATTGCCGATTTTATGTCGGAAGTATTGGTTTTGGGCTTGCCCGATGAACATGGGCATATCGTTTTGCTACAACCCGATGAAACCGTGCCATTGGGCGGCAGGGTGCATTAGTAAATGAAGTAACCCAATTACAGCCTTACAGAAAAAATTAACGCTAAGTGGGCAATTAGTTCCATCTTTATGGGTTGCGCAAATTAAACCAAACTGCATAACCTGCGAGACCAAAATTTGAACTAATTTTGTCTTCTTCACGTTCTCTTCAAATTTGGTTCTTAAATTATACCCTCTATGTTAAACATCAATTTTTATCAATTGATAGATAAGGAACTTGCGTCTATCTTAGAGAAATTTAAAGATGATAGGTTTTTAAAGTCCGTAAAAGGCGAACGTTCAGATGACATGCGCAAATCCTATGCACTGCTGATTTGGTTTCTGGAATTTTATGCCCGAAAAGGAAACTATCAAGATTATATAACTGATAGCGCCTCACTGCCCAAACAAAACAATACTGCTGATAATAACCTTGAATTTTCTGATAGCGATGCCTCCTGCGATATTGTTTTTGACAACAAAGATAGTCTTGGAAATACCATTTTTTATGTTGTTCAATCCAAATGGAACAATAGCAACAAATCAAATACCGAAATACCGGCAGGCGAAATAAAAAAAGCGCTAAATGATTTTGAAACCATTATGAGAGGTGATATACAACAGGTAAATCCAAAACTTAAAAAGAAATTAGAACAGCTAAACGAACATATAAAGCAAAATGGAGAGGTTAAATTCATCTTTCTTTCGTTGTGCAGGTTTAACCCTAAAACGAATGAAAATATAGCCTCTTTTGAAGCCGAACATGAAAGAACTAAAATTTTAATAATTGACCTGAATAGGCTTAAAAACGACTATATAGAAAAGAAAATAAAAAAAATAGACCCCGAAAACCCACTTGAAAAATACCATAATCCCGAAGAGGTTAAAATTGATTTACAAGTTGAAAGATTGAATGCAAAGCACGGAAATTACATTAAAATTGAAAAACCGTATGACTCTTATGTCTTTTTGATACGTCCGGGCATATTACACGATTTGTTTGCTAAATATGGCTTCTACCTCTTCCATAGAAACGTGCGCAATCCGCTACTGAAATCCGATTTTAATCAGGAAATAGAGCAGACTGCCATAGATAATCCGGCGCATTTTTGGTATTACAATAATGGTATTACCGCCATTACTTATGCCCCATTTCCTACCATTGCCAAAGAAGCCGAAAAATTTATTTTAAATGGCTTGCAAATCATAAATGGGGCACAAACAGTGTATGCGCTTTACAACGCCTATCAAAATGCTTCGGCAGCCAATAGAGCTAAAATGGACAGCGAAATTTTGGTTACGCTTAGGTTGTTAAAATCGGGTGGAAAAGATTTTGACCTCAATGTTACCCGCTTTACCAATTCTCAAAATCCAATTCAGGACAGAGATTTTTATGCTAACGACCCTATACAGGAAGAACTTCAACAACAATCTTATACCACAAAATACTGGTATGAAAAACGCAGGGGCGAGTTTAGAATAAATGACATGAAAGATGTTCTTGATACTAATGGTATCAAAATTATCCCCAACACGCTTTTTGCAGCCATATACTTAGCCTTTACCCTGCAAGAACCTACAACCCTAATAGCTGCCTTTGAGTTTGCACAATTAAATAAAAAGGATTTACTTTTTATATCCCATAAAGACCACAAAGACGGACTTTATGAAAGGATATTTAACCGACAAACAAACTTTTACGATATGCTCAGCGGCTATTATGCCATGGACGTGCTTTTAACGCTCCACAATAAATCGTTTGCCGATGCGCCCGATAGTAACTTGTTTCACCTATTGGCTTTATGTAGGGTTGCATTTGCCAAATACATTTCCCTAAAAATAAGCCCCGATGCTTCTGTTACAACACAGATTATAAAGCAATATGAAACAGGAGATGTAACAGCAATAAAAAAAATCTACCTTTTTATAACTAAATTTTTAAAAGATAAACTACCTAACTCCGAAAATGAGCAGCAAGCTGTCAACCGTGATGACCTACACACCAAATTTTTGAAAAACAAAACTACATTCGACAGAATTAAAGACGAACTTGAAAACAGTATCATTCAAGTATCCGATATTGATAACCTATCTTAGCCCGACGATTGGTAGCCTAACCCGGAAAATAAAAACAACAATTGGAATTTAAAACCCAAAATCCCTCAATTGTGCCTTACCAATCCACCCCGCCTACCCTACCCACCCAAAATCATCGGCATCTTGCAGGGCGGCAAACTGCTGCCTGAACTGTTCCAAATCGGGATAAGAAAGCGTATGGGTGTAAACGGCTGTCTCGTCTTGTTTTGTCCACAGGGGTTCGCCTTTAAAGTTTAGCAGCAGGCTGTTGCCGGAGTGGTAAACACCGTGCCCATCAGCGCCCACTCTGTTTACCCCCGCCACATAACACAGGTTTTCAATGGCGCGGGCTTTTAGCAGTTGCACCCACGGATAGCTGCGCACCTGCGGCCAGTTGGCTACATACAGCAGCAGGTGGTAGGGGTTATGCGGGTTATTGCGGCTCCACACCGGAAAACGAAGGTCGTAACATACTTGGAGCATAATTTGCCAACCCTTATACGCCACATAAACCTGCCGGTTGCCGGGGGTGTAGGTTTCATGCTCCTTGCCCATTCTAAACAAGTGCCTTTTATCATAGCAGGTAGGCTCTTGGTTTTCATCGGGATAAACCCAAACAAACCGGTTGTAAAAATGTCCGTTTTCGGCTATAATCAAACTTCCGGCAATGCAGCATTGAAGGGCAGACGCCATTTTTTGCATCCACTGCATAGTAGCGCCGTACATAGGCTCGGCTACGCCGGCGGCGTTCATGGTAAAACCGGTGGTAAACATTTCGGGCAGTATAACGGCATCGGTAGGTTGGGTGGGAAACAGGCGCTCGTATAGGGCTAAGTTTTTTGCCGGTTGTTCCCAGCGTATATCGGGCTGAATGAGGGTAAGGGTAAACGCATCGGCAGGTTGCATAACTAATAGGATTTAGAGTTTAAGCAATTTTTGGGCAGCTTGTTCAAGGGTTTGGTCTTTTTTGGCAAAACAAAACCGAAGCAGTTTATCTTGCACCGTGTGCGGTTGGTGGTAAAAAACCGATACGGGAATGGCAGCCACCCCTACCTGCTGTGTAAGCCAAACGGCAAAATCGGTATCTTTATGGTTGGCAATAGCGCTGTAATCTAACAATTGAAAATAAGAGCCCGATGTATGCAGCGGTTTAAAACGGCTGCCCTGTATAAGTTGGAGGAATAAATCGCGCTTTTGACGGTAAAATTCGGGCAGGGTTAGGTAGTGTTCGGGGTTTTGGAGATACTCTGCAAGAGCATACTGCACCGGCGTATTAACCGAAAAAACAAGGTATTGGTGTACTTTTCTTATTTCGGCGGTAAGGTACGGGGGCGCTACGGCATAACCCACCTTCCAGCCGGTATTGTGAAAAGTTTTACCAAACGAAAACACCGCTATACTGCGCGCATACAAATCGGGATAACGAAGAATACTTTCATGCAATTGGTCATCAAAAATAACGTGTTCATACACTTCATCGCTCAACACTAAAATATCGGTTCCCGATGTGATGTTTTGCAGTTCTGCCATATCCTGAGCAGTAAAAACAGAGCCGGTAGGGTTATGTGGCGTGTTGATGATTATCATGCGGGTTTTGGCAGTTATTTTTGACCGCACCTCCTGCCACGGAACCCTATATTGAGGCGGTTGCAACGAAACATATACCGGCACGGCTCCACAAAGTTGTATTGCCGGAACATAACAATCATAACAGGGCTCTAACACAATTACTTCATCGGCGGCATGAACCAGCGCGGTAATGGCGGTATATATAGCCTGTGTACCGCCGGCGGTTATGGTTATTTCGGTATCGGCATTGGGTGTGCAGGAGGGGTAAAGCCTTGTTATTTTTTGGGCTAACTGCTCGCGCAATGCCGGCAATCCGGGCATGGGAGCGTATTGGTTGTACCCTTTTTTCATGTAAGCATAAACCAAATCGGTAAGCAGCGCGGGGCTGTCAAAATCGGGAAAACCCTGCGACAAGTTTATGGCATTGTATTCCTTTGCCATTGCCGACATAATCGTAAAAATGGTAGTACCTACCTCGGGCAATTTAGATGGTATATTTTTCAAGCAGAGCTATTGAGGGTGGGTGAATTGGTTGGTTTAAATGCAAGTAAAAGGGGTTTGCAGCATGGTAAGCAGCACAAATTTAGCCTTGTTTTTTGTTTTGTGTAGCAAATGAACCGGTAAACTGATTATTGCTTACTTTTTTACCCCATTAAAGCAACCAAACCCCGCCCATTTTACTACTAATTGCATGTAAGCAATATGCTGGATATTGGGTAAAAAGGGTAATTTTGTAACAGCAATACAAATGCTGCACTGTAAGTTGCCTATTTATTGCAGAAGAACTTTTCAAAACATCATTTACAAGAACTGACCACAACATTTTATTAACCTCGTAATCTACTTGCTTATGTATATTTCTACAAAACAAACTTCTTTCCCTACCCTCCTTGCCACCCTCCTCTTCCTTTTCCTCTCCTGCCAAACAGCACAGGCGCAAATAGATTGCAACCCCGCAGGCACTGCACCCCTCACCATTGCATTTGAATACGGACCCACTACTTGCGATGTTTGCAATGGTTTTGCCCAAGTTTTTGCCACTGGTGGCACTACCCCATACACATACTCGTGGAACTTTAATCCCGGTATAAATACACCTACTGTAACCAATTTATGCCCCGGCACCTATGTTGTAACCGTTACTGATATGAACAACTGCACAGCTGCCGGCAATTTTGTTATCAGTTACGGCACCCTTCCGCCTACTACCATAGCGCTCAATGTAACCCAGCCCAATTGCGGCAGCAACAATGGCGCTATTACCGCCTTAGCTACCGGTGGCGGCGTAAGCGGAGGTTATATCTACCAGTGGAGTAGCGGCGCTACAACACCCACCATAACTAACCTGCAAGCAGGCACTTACTGTGTAACAGTAACTGATGCTGTGGGCTGCACGGCACAACAATGTGCCGTGCTGCAACCGGTATTAAACATTAACTCGCAGCCTGCCACCTGTGAGCTGTGTAATGGCAGCATCAGTTTGCCGGATAGCAGTTTGTATGTTATTACCAGTACCAACGGCATTACCCAAACCTACATAGGTCCGGTAGAATTAAACGGGCTTTGCACCGGCTTTTACAACATTTTTAACCAAACTACCAACTGCCAGGGTTCGGCAGAAATAACAAACCTAAACCTCCCCTTTACCGCCGATGCCGATTTTACCACCTCCGTAGGTAATGCCGATGTGCTGTATGCCTGCACCGGGCAACCCATACAGTTTTTTGCACCCGATGGAAATTTGTCGGTACTGTGGAACTTTGGCGAGCCTACTTCGCCCAATAATACCTCCAACTTGCCCAATACCACCTATACCTACCAAAACACCGGCGCCTACACCATAACCCTCATAGCGCAAGGCTGCACCGATGCCGATACTTTACAACGTACCATTATTATAGAGCAGGGTATTGCGCCTACCATAGATTGCGCTTCCTTAGTATGCCCGGGCGTGGAGCAAACCTACACCACCCCCGTTGTTTGTGATACCTACAACTGGACAGTTACCGGCGGCAGCATTACCGCCGGACAAAACACCGCCGATATTACCGTAGTTTGGAACGATGTAGCTATGGGAACGGTAGAGCTAACCGTGGGCGATTGCGATGGCAGTACCATTTGCAACCCTGTGGGCAGCATACAAGTACCCATAGTGAGCAACAACCTGCCCATAAACGGACCAGATGTGGTTTGTGCCAATACCTTAGCTGTTTACAGTGTGCCACAGTACGGCGGGGTGCAATACACTTGGGCGGTAGCGCCGGCTGCATCGGGCACGGTGGTTTGGCAGCAGTACAACCAAGCCGGCGTACAATGGCATACTGCCGATGGCGCCATTCAGGTAAATGCAGTGAGCAGTTTGGTGGGTTGCAGCTCTGTAAGTAGTATGCCGGTAGAGGTGAATCAGGTTTACACCCTATCGGGTTTTGATTTGGTTTGTAGGGGAGCGGAGGTAACTTATACCGCTTCATCGGGCTTGCACAACTGGACAGTAACGGGCAACGCCTCTATTGTAGGCAGCGGCGCTAATACCAACAGCATTAACGTACAGGTGGGATTGGGTTTTACCGGCTACACTGTAAGCGCCACCCCTGCCAACCCCACGCAGTACTGCAATTACCCGCAAACCATAACGGTAAACATAGGCGACCAACCTGCGCCGCCGCTCATTCTCAGTTCGGGCTATGTGTGCCCGGGTAATGCCTACACGTATGAAATAGCTTCGCCTGCCGCCGGCGTTAGTTATTTTTGGAACGTAACGGGCGGCACACCCGCCACCGGCAGCGGCAGCGCCCTTAGCATTACTTGGAACGTAGGCAGCCCCACTTACACTATTTTGGTTACCGCCCAAAGCAACAGCGCACCTTTTTGTACCGCCGCCTTGGGTACTAATATACCCCCGCTAACCAGTTTGGTGATAGACGGCTCTGATGACCTGTGCGCCGGCGATAAAGTACTCTACACCGCCCAGCCCTTTCTGCCCGATTTGAATTATGAATGGACAATAAACCCGCCCCTTGCAGGCAGTGTAGTAGCAGGGCAAGGTACTGTAAGCGCCGAAGTACAGTGGAACGCCGGTTTTCCGTTTGTCACCCTTAGTGTAAATGCCTGCAATGTGAGCCAAGATTTATTGGTAGCCATACACCCCCTACCCAGCCCCACTGTTACGGCATCGGGCAATTTGTGTGCCGGCAGCAGCATCAGCATTGGCGTTACACCGCCGGTATATAGTCAGTACGAATGGCAAAACGGCAGCATTTCGCCCGCTACCGGCGTTTCGGCAGGAGGCAGTTATGTTGTAACCGTTACCGATGTAAACGGGTGCCAAGGGGTAGGAAGCATTAACGTACACGAGTACCCCCTGCCCGATGCCTCCATTTCGCCCCAAGACCTGCCATTGGTTTGCACCGATAACCTCAAAAACATAGACATCAGCGCACTCGTAGCGCCGGGTTACAACTACCTTTGGTTTGTAAACGGCTCCTCGTTTGGGGGCAGTGTCAATACAGTTACACATACCGGCACCACCACCGTAGCCAATTTTAACTACTCCGTAGTAGTAACCGATGCCAACGGCTGCCAAAACACCTCTAATACAGTAACTATTGAGCAGCAAATTTGCAATTTTAACCCCGGTTCTTGCCCGGGCGGCGCTTGCCCCATTCCGGGCGGTGGCGGTGGGGGTGATTGCGATGCCTTGCCGGGCGCAGTTATTGGCAACGAGCCGGTTACGCCCTACTGTTTCGACCTTACTTTCCAAAACATATCGGTAGGCGGAAGTAATTTTGTTTGGGATTTTGGCGATGGCAGTCCCTTAGTTTTTGTTCCCGATACCAGTCCGCAAAACCATACTTTTAATGAACCCGGGTTTTATGTGGTAAAAATAACCGGCACGTTTCCCAATGCCAACCCCATACCGCCACTATGCAATTACATGAGCTACTCGGTAGTAGAAATTCCGCTCAAAGCCGATTTTGACCTCATCAGCCCCTGCTTAGGCACTGCTACCCAGTTTACCGACCGCTCCCGAACTTCGGTAAACACCACCATAACCTCTTGGAACTGGGATTTTGGCGATGGCAACTCTGCCACTGATGCCAACCCGGCACACATTTTTCCGGCATCGGGCAATTATGAGGTAACACTCACCATTTCCGATGGGTTTTGCACTTCCACTATTACCAAAACCGTTACCATTTATGACCTGCCCGATGCCGGTTTTACCATTCCCAGCCAAATTTGCCAAGCTACTGCCGCCAATTTTATACCCGATGCCAACCCCAATGCCATTACTTGGGATTGGGATTTTGGCAACGGCGCTACCGTTAGCGCACCCGCTCCCGACCAAACTTACCTGCAAGACGGCAACTATACCGTACAACTCGCCGTTACCGATAACCGAGGCTGCACCAATACCGGCAGCCAAACCATTACCGTGCTTCCGGTGAGCAACGGCGCTATAAGCCCCGCTGCACTCACCGCCTGCGAGGGGCAAACCATTACCCTTACCGCTCCTGCCGGCGCCGGTTACTTGTGGAACAACAACATTACCACCCCCACCCTTGCCGCCGCCCAAACAGGCAGCTACACCGTAACCGTAACCCAAGCCAACGGCTGTACCTTTAATACCCCGCCGGTGCAGCTCAATTTTGCGCCACTGCCGCCTGCCGGCATTACCCCGCCCACTTCGCCTGCCAACCTTTGCCCGGGCGCTACCCTTAACCTTAATGCCAATGCCGGCACCGGCTACGCCTACGCATGGAGTACCGGACAAAACGCATCGGGCATCACCATTCCTTATGCCAGTGTTCCCGCATCGGGCTTAACCGTTACGGTTACTGTTACCGATTCGCAAACCGGCTGCACCAACGTTTCTTTGCCCGTAAACATCAATGCCATTAACCTGCCACCGCCTGCCATCAATCCAAACTTCCCTGCCGACCTGCAACTCTGCGAGGGCGAAACCCTTACGCTTACCGCTACCCACCCTACCCTCAGCAATTTTACTTGGAACAACGGCGCTGCGGGCAATGCCATTACTGTTTCTGCTGCCGGCAACTACGCCGTAGTAGTAACCGATGCCAACGGCTGTACCAATGCCGCCGGCGTATCGGTAGGGGTGAACGAGGGCGGCGATATGGCTCCCATTCCGGTGGGCTGTTACGATTACTGCGAGTTGCAGCCGTTTAGTGTGCCAAACGTGTTTTCGGGCTATCAGTGGCTGCTCAACGGCGCGCCTATTGCAGGGGCAAACTCGCATACCTTTGTGCCGCCTCAAACCGGCAATTACCAACTGCAAATAACCACCGTTTGGGGTTGCCAGGATACCTCCGATATGCTTAGCCTTAACCTAACCGATTGTTTGGAGTGCTTGGTTTCGGCTGCATTTACCCACACCCTCAGTTGCTCCACCATACAGCTCAACTCGGCGGGGGCATCGGGAAATGGGGCGTTGTCTTACAGTTGGGATTTTGGCGATGGCAACACCTCAACCACTCCCAGCCCCAGCCACAGTTACGCTACATCGGGTAATTATACGGTTTGCCTTACGGTAACCAACCTTGCCGCCGATGGCGATACCTGCACCAACTCTACCTGTACCGACATTGTTATAAACGGCGCTGACTTATTGAGCATAGCTACCGATAGCGTAACCGATGCCAACTGTGGTGAAGCCGATGGCAGCATCAGCATTACCGTATTGGGCAATAACCCGCCCTACAACTACCAATGGTCGGACTTAATTACCGATGAAGACCGCATCAACCTGCCCGCCGGCGCGTATGACCTCACCGTTACCGATTCGGGTGGTTGCAGCGCTACGGCAAGTTTCACCATTGCCGAATTACCCCTTGCCGCCTCGCCCCTTGCCTGCCTCAGCGCCACCCAATCGGAACTAACCGTAACGTGGACTGCGGTAAACAACGCATCGGGATATGAGCTGACCATAAACGGCGGTTCGCCCATTACCCTATTGCCCGATGTAACCGATTACACCTTTACCGGCTTGGTTTCGGGGGTAGATTATGTGGTTACCTTAGTGGTACTTGCGCCTTCGCCCTGCATAGGCAGCGTTCCAAGCATAGTTACTTGCACCACCCTCATAGACCCCTGCCTGCTCAACTCGCCCACCGCCGCCACACAAGCTACCGATACGCCCTGCGGCGCAAGCGAAGGCAACATAACTCTAACTGTAACCGGCGGCGCAGCGCCCTATACCTACCTGTGGAGCAACCAAAGCCCCGATGAAAACCCTGCCAACCTGCCCGGCGGCGCTTATACCGTAACCGTTACCGATGCGCTGGGCTGCACTGCCACTGCCACTGCCACAGTAGGCGAATACTTGCCCGCGCCTACCCTATCCTGCCTAAACGCCACCGATACAGCGCTAACCGTAACGTGGACTGCTGTAAACGGAGCATCGGGATATGAGCTTACGATAAACGGCGGTTCGCCCATACCCTTATTGCCCGATGTAACCGATTACACCTTTACCGGTTTGCAATCCGATACCAATTACAACATCAGCCTTATTGCCTCGGCATCGGGCAGTTGTGTGGCAAGTGCAGCGGCATTAGCAACCTGCCTCACCGCTCCGCCCGCCTGTACGCCCGAAAACATCGGAGCTACCATTGCCGCCGATACAGAAATGGTTCAACCCGGCGAACCTGCCACTCTTACTGTAACCGCCACCGGCTTAACGGGCAACCTTTCTTATATGTGGGCTGCCAACGGCATAACCACTGCCTGTGGCGATAGTATTTGCATATTTACGCCCGATGTGCCCACCACCTACGCCGTTACCGTTACCGATATGTATAACTGTACCGCTACCGCAAGCCTTTTTATTGATGTGCGAATGCCCAATAAGGTAGTAGCTCCTAACGCTTTTTCGCCCAACGGCGATGCGGTAAACAGCCTATTCCGCCTTGCCGGTTTTAACGTAGCCGAGGTACAGTTCAGTGTTTGGAACCGTTGGGGGCAAAAGGTATATGACAGTGGCATCACCACTAACCTCAGCCTTGGCTGGGACGGCACGTTTAAAGGGCAAGACTGCGAGCTGGGCGTATATGTTTTTCAAGCCAACATACGCTACACCGATGGCAGTACCGATTGGGTAAAGGGGAATGTTACCTTGATTAGGTAAGGGAACTGCAAAAACTGACTTGTTTTGCTTTTGTTTTGTGTGAATGGGGTGGGTTTTAAAACCTGCCCTGTTTATGTAAAATGCGGTTGGGCGGTTTGTTATATATATTTGTTGTTATAAATTCAAAATGTAGATAAGCACTACAGAACCAAATTTTTCACCCTTTAGCCTTATTTTGCTGCCAATCCCAAACAACCACTACCCACTCCACCCCATTTGGGGCGATGTAGGTATGCACCGCTTCAAATCCCATGCGGCTATGCGCTTTGAGTGAGCGGTAGTTGTTGGCAGCAATTTCGGTAATGGCAAAATGGTATTTACCGGTGTATTGCTTCCTGAAAGCCTCATAACAGGCATGAAACAACCCCGTACCTCTGTGAGATTTGGCTATACATACCTGCCCTACCACCATGTAGCGGTATGTTGAAACAATGTTGTTTTGGTAGGTAATATGGTCAAAAATTTCAAACATGGGTATTAACACCGGTATTTGCGTTTTTGAATCGGGTGTCATAGTCAGTACATAACCCACCACCTCTTCTGCTTCTTTTGCTACAATGTGTTTTTCTATAAGGTTGAGTTTTTCCAGTTCGTTTAAGGAGTGTTCTACTGTTACAAAACCTTGGGTAGCTGCTTCTTGCGGCGTTAAGTTTCTGCCTAAATTTGCCTGTTGGAGCAGTAAAATTCCTATTAAATCGGCTTCTGTTAGGGCTGTGGTAATATGGGGCATAAACATAAAATAGTTAGTGGCAAATGAATCCGGCAATACGGTTGCCTGCATATAACCACCGGTTTTGATAACCTAAGGCGGCATATCCCTGTAGTTTGGGCGATAAAGGTAACAGTTTTTTCTTTTATGCCCGATAGGGGGCATTAACACAACATAAATCGGACAATAGCAAGATGACTACTGTAGGTTATAAAAATCAGCAAGGGAGTTATAATCTACTCCCTCACCACCTTCCCCGTTACCACCTCTGCGCCATTGTTTAGCGTTACTACGTACATACCTTGTGGGTAGCGGGTCATATCTAACACATAACTATTGATGCCGGCGGTGGGTTGTAGGGTTGTGTTAAACAGCAGTCTGCCGGTAAGGTCATACAGGTATAGGGTGGCGGGCTGTGCTTGCGGGGCGGTGTAGGTGAGGGTGGCGGTGTTTTGGGTGGGGTTGGGGGTAAGAGCCACAAGAGATATGCCTGTAGTATTTGCCGAATTTTTATCAATAGGCAATTCATACACCATTGTATTTTTAACGGTATTGGTAACAATGGCAGGGTTTTGGTCAAAATAAATATAGGCAGTATTAGTTATGGGGGTATTATCGGGCAGGTTAGCCACAAGTTGAACAGCGTAAAGTATGTACCCATGGCTGCCGGGTTCATTAACCGTACTGTTTGGGAGCATAATGTTTTTGAAGTAAAATTCTACCAAACCGTTTGAATGACGTTTGGTTTGCATAGGGTGGCTGCTGTTAATGATGCGGAAAGTATGATGATTTACCCATGCCGAGAGTGTATCGGCAATAATGACATTAAAAGCGGTATCATTGCCGGTATTCTGAAATCGGATGGTGTAAAAGAGTTCTTGTCCGATGAGCGTATAGTTTTGCTCTTTTATGCCCAATGGTGTTACCTGTTTATCATTGGGGTCGTAAGAACATGTTACAAGCGGGGTGTAAGAAAAAGAGTTTAAACCCGTTCGTTGTTCATTGGAATCATAAGACTCAACAATTACATTGTTAAACAAGGTATCGCCCATAGCGGTAAAATCGGGTTCTTGTACCAGTACTGTTATTTGAGTTTGTTGAGCAGGTAAAAAATTGGAAACATGCCAATAAAGCCAACCCTGTGTGCCTATGGAATCGGGCATAGGAGTAGCGTTTATATAGGAAAGTTGCGGGTCTAATTGCAAGCATATCACACTCAACGGCACAATAGTTGTGCCTTCATTAACAATGCTCAGGTGGTAGGGAACTTGCCAATTGCATCGGTTAATGCCCGATGTCAGATAAGGTTTCACACTGGTTACTAAGGTATTGGGGTATATGCCAAAATTATGGTTCAGGCTGACTTGTCCTTCGGCAAGTGTAACGGTATAGGAGGTTGGTGTAGTGGTGCTCCAATTATCGGGAACAGTATAGTTAAGGGTATAAGTGCCGGCGGTTTGGTAATAAAAAGTAAAAAAACCGTTGTTATTAGCATAAGTATAAAGGCTTTCGGGTTCTACACTTATGTTTTGAAAAGGTATGCCAAATTCGGTACTTTCTAAAATTCCGTTTTGGTTGGCATCATAAAACACCTTACCACTTATACGTGGATTGTAGAGTAGATTTTCGTACCATGCTATTTTGTCATCAAGCAAGGAAGCCGACAAGACATCTAAATCGCCATCACCATCTAAATCATCAGTACAAACAGATAGGATACCTTTAACTGCCGTAGTGATGTATCGATATGGACTAAAATTGCCCATGCCTTCATTTTCAGCCCATGTTATAGCACTAGATAAATGATAACCACTACCATTCACAAAAACCAAGTTTGTTGTTCGTATAATATCAATATCATCATCACTATCTAAATCCACAGCATAATAAGTGGCATTATCATCATAACTAAGGTTGGTTTGTTTCATGGAAAAGTTGCCTAAACCGTCATTTTCAAACCAAACAAGTTTACCAGATGATCGGGCAGTTATATCTATATCCCCATCTAAATCCATATCTTCAATAAAAACACTACACCCAATGAAAGAGAGAAAGATGATTTGCTGTGCACCAAAGTTGCCAACTCCGTCGTTTTCAAACCATACTATTTGATGCTGAGAATTGGATAATACATCTAAATCCCCATCTCCATCTAAATCAGCGGCATATACAGCGCATATGCCATTGAGGACAGAAGCAATGATTTGCTGCGAGCCAAAATTGCCAACTCCGTCGTTTTCAAACCAAGCTATTTTGTCGTCATAAGCCGAAGCCGACAAAACATCTATATCCCCATCGCCATCTAAATCGGCGGCAAAAACAGAATTTATGCCATTGGTGGCAGTAGTGATGATTTGCTGTGCCCCAAAGTTGCCTGCCCCGTCGTTTTCGTACCATGCTATTTTGTTGTCAGTATAAGAAGCCGACAAAACATCTATATCCCCATCGCCATCTACATCTACTGTTTTAAGAATGGAAAAGACATCTGTAGCATTAGCAATAATTTTTTGTGTACTAAAATTGCCCGCTCCATCATTTTCATACCAAGCTATTTTATTGCCACCTGAAACTGACAAAACATCTATATCCCCATCGCCATCTAAATCGGCAGAATATACGCTTTTTGCCTTATAAGCAACCGGAGTAATTATGTTCCTTTCCAGAAAGTTACCTGCCCCGTCGTTTTTGTAGCAAGCTATTACAGCACTTCCATTAGTAGGAGAATACATGTTATGGTCATAGGAAGCCGACAATACATCACTATCTCCATCACCATCTAAATCTGCAACATATACAGACTTTAAACTGATATATCCTTCAGTATTGTGCTTGGCGACAAAATTACCCAATCCATCATTTTCATACCAAACAATACCGTTAATAATCAATAAACCAACACCTATATTGAAATCTATATAACCCTCTGTTGAGATAACATCTAAATCACCGTCGCCATCCATGTCTGATGCAAAAACTAAAATTGAATAATCAGAAACTAAGTTAGTGCCAAATTCACGACTCACAAAATTTCCTAAACCATCGTTTTCATACCATAAATTATTATCTAAATTAGCCAACACATCTGCATCGCCATCTCCGTCTAAATCGGAGGCATACACAGAAGTTGCGCCTTCGGCGGCAGTTGTAATAATTTGCTGCGCGCCAAAGTTACCAACACCATCGTTTTCGTACCAGGCTATTTTATTGTCCCAGTAAGAAGCCGATAATACATCTGCATCGCCATCTCCGTCTAAATCGGAGGCATACACAGAAGTTGCGCCTTCGGCGGCAATAGTGATGATTTGCTGTACCCCAAAGTTGCCAGCACCGTCATTTTCGTACCAGGCTATTTTGTCATCCCATTGAGAAGCCGACAATACATCTAAATCTCCATCACCATCTAAATCGGCGGCAAAAACAGAATTTACGCCATTGGCGGCAGTAGTGATGATTTGCTGTGCCCCAAAGTTGCCTGCCCCGTCGTTTTCGTACCATGCTATTTTGTTGTCAGTATAAGAAGCCGACAAAACATCTATATCACTATCGCCATCTAAATCAACGGCATAAACAAAACTTGCTCCATTAACAGCACTGGAAATGACTTGCTGCGTACCAAAATTACCCAAGCCATCGTTTTCATACCACGCAATTTTATTATCCTTGGAAGAGGCAGTTAATAAATCTAAATCCCCATCGCCATCCAAATCAGCGGCATACACAGAACTTGCTCCCTCAGTTTCGTTTTTCGTTATCACCTGCTGCGGTCCAAAGGTGGTTTGAGCATTTAATTCAAGGCACTGCACAAAGCAGGTTGCTAAAAGAATGAAAGTTGGGATTGTTTTCATGCTGATTCAATTTTACCACTCAAAAAATAATTTCCCGATTTAAATTACTCCACCCCCCTGTATATAGCGGTGCGGAGTAATGAAAAAAACAAAAAGCTACTCCCTCACCACCTTCCCCGTTACCACCTCTGCGCCATTGTTTAGCGTTACTACGTACATACCTTGTGGGTAGCGGGTCATATCTAACTCGTAAGTGCTGATGCCGATGGTGGGTTGTAGGGTTGTGTTAAACAGCAGTCTGCCGGTAAGGTCGTATAGGTGTAGGGTGGCAGGCTGTGCTTGCGGGGCGGTGTAGGTGAGGGTGGCGGTGTTGTGGGTGGGGTTGGGAGAAATGTGGAGCATCTTGCTTATGGGAGCATCGGGAAGTGTGGGGGCTATACTTACGGTTTCTAATAGGTTTTGGTGCCATGATACCTTGTTGTCGTATCTGGAAGCCACCACTACGTCAGTATCACCATCTCCGTCAAAATCAGCGGTATGTATATGTGACGGTCCGTTATTAGCGGTAGTGATAATCTGTGCAGCTCCAAAGTTGCTTGTTCCAAGGTTTTTATACCACGATACATGGTTGTTGTATAAAGAAACCGATAATATATCTATGTGGTTATCCTTGTCTATATCAGTAGCACTTACAGACCAAACCCCCATAGCATTTGAGGTGATGATTTGTTGTCCGCTAAAATTGCCTGACCCATCATTGTGATACCATACGATTGTTTGTATATCAGATAAAGCTGCTACCACATCTAAATAACCATCATTGTCTAAATCGGCAACAAGAACAGAACATGCGCTATAAGCATTGAAATCAATAATTCGCTCTTCACCAAAATTGGCTGTTCCGTCATTTGCGAACCATGCTATTTTATTGTCTAATCGAGACGATGAGATAACATCAATATCACCATCGCTATCTAAATCGGCAGCATAAACAGCATTTGCTCCCATAGCATTGTAAGAAATAATTTGCTCTTCACCAAAATTGCCTGTTCCGTCATTTGGATACCATGCTATTTTATTGTCTAATCGGGAGGCTGATAACACATCAATATCACCATCTCCATCCAAATCAGCACAAAAAACTGAACGCGCTCCAAGTGCATCGGTTGTAATGATTTGTTGCATACCAAAATTGCCTGTTCCGTCATTTGGATACCATGCAATTTTATTATCTAATTCTGAAGATGACAATACATCTATATTTCCATCATTATCTAAATCAGCCACATACACAGAGCTTGCACTGCCTGCATTAGTTGAAATGATTTTCTGTGTACCAAAGTTGCCTGTTCCGTCATTCGGATACCATGCTATTTTGTTGTCTAATCGGGAGGCTGAAATAATATCTACACCACCATCGCCATCTAAATCGGCACTAAAAACAAATTGTGCATCTAAAGCTCCGGCAGCAACAATTTTTGGTAGATGAAAGTTGCCGGCACCAATATTTTCGTGCCATGCCAATGTGCCTTGGTCAAATGTGGAGAGAACATCTACATCTCCATCATTATCTAAATCAACTGCATAAACGACTGCAAAAAGAGCTGTGCTGTTGTTAAGGATTATGTGTGTATCAAAATATCCGCTACCATCGTTTTCATACCAAGTTATTTTGCCATTCCACCACACTGAAGCTGACAATACATCTGTATCTCCGTCTCCGTCTAAATCTGTAGCAAAAATAGATTGAACACCCAGAGTATTATTACTGATAATTTTCTCCTCGCCAAAGTTTCCTGCACTATTGTTTTCATACCACACTAACTTGCCACTCATTTTATATGCTGCCAGTACATCGTAATCTCCATCTCCATCTAAATCGCTTGCAATGGCATAGCAAAAAAATTCTGACGAGTTGGATTGAATTGCAATTTGTTGGGTGCTAAAATTGCCTGAACCATTATTTCGGTACCAAGCAATTTTATTATCAGTTAATGAGGCTGATAAAACATCAATACTACCATCGCCATCAAAATCAGCGGCATATACTGATTGTGCCGCGGTAGCTAAAATTGTAATTATTTTTTGCGAACTAAAACCGCCCGAGCCGTCATTTGTGTACCACGCAATTTTGTCGTCCCATTCAGAGGCGGATATTACGTCCAAATCGCCATCACCGTCTAAATCTGCACTAAACACTGAAGTAGCCATGAGGGCATTAGTAGATATAATCAACTGCGGACCAAAATTGCCTGTGCCGTCATTTCTATACCATGCAATTTTATTGTCATATAAAGAAGCCGATACAATATCTATATTACCATCTCCATCTAAGTCTGCTGCATGAATAGATTTTGGACCATCAACTTGAGTGCTTATAATTTGCTCAAATCCAAAGTTGTCCGAGCCATTATTTCTATACCATGTAATTTTGTTGTCTTGAAATGATGAGGCAATCACATCTTCATCGCCGTCTCCATCTAAGTCAGCACTGATAATAAAATTTGGCTGAATTGGTACATTAGTAACCTGTTGCTGTGGTCCAAAAATTGTTTGTCCTTGTAGCACGGTAACAAACAATAGGCAAATTGAAAAAAAATAAAAATAGTACGTTTTCATGCCAATTTAATCAAAGTGTAAAAAAATAGTCCACCCAAAACAGCATCTCTAAAATTGCCCTATGCGAGCCGCGTATAGGTATGACCTTGGGTTTATGCTATAAACGAGCATAATACTGAAACGGTTGCCTGTAGGTGTTGAGGCAATTATTTTTTAACCAAAGTGGAGGAAAGATATGCCAGCCCACTATCTTATAAGTGTTACATTGCCGCTTATATGGTTATCGTGTGTATGGGTTTGGAATCGGTAGATAGCATACCATGTATATACGCCCATAGGCAGGGGAGATTGATTAAGCATGCCATTCCAACCTTGTTCAATGTCGGAGGTTTCAAATACGCGCTGCCCCCAACGGTTATATACGGCAATATAAAATTGGCTTATCGGGAAATTGTAAACAGCTTTAAACAAGTCGTTTTCCCCATCGGCGTTAGGGCTAAAAGCGTTGGGCAGCAGCACATATCCGGTGGGAGGGTGTTGGCATTGGCAGTCATCGGGGTTATAAACATCGGTAGTAAGTGGGTTGTTGTCGTCGCAATTGGGCGGTGTTATGGTTAGGTATTCGCATTGACAAGTATCGGGATTAAGGATATCATCGGTATTGCAGTCATTGTCATTACAAAGGGGGGCTTGGGCAAAATGTAGTTGCACCAAAGCATCGCCATCGCCACATTGGTTTTGAGCGTTAAGGTATATATCTGCTGTACCGTTGAGCAGGTCTTGGACACCGGGTATATAGGTGGTTTGCAGGCTATTGGGGTGGGTAAAAAAGCCGTCTCCGGTGCTGAGCCATTGGGGGTTATAGGCATTGGCAAGCGAGGCACTAAGGTTGGCACTTTGGCAATGGGTAACAGCGTTGGGGGTATGGATAACAATATCGGGAGGAATAATGACTGATACGGTTTGGGCGTATGCGTTGAGTGGGTTGCCATTGCCATTGACAAAAGCGGGTAATCCCGAAAGGGTAGCGGTGTTGGGCAAATTGTCATTTTGCGGCCAATCACCCAAATAAGCATCGAGGAAAAAAGTAGCAACCGTATTGGGTGGCACTTGGGCAATTGTAAATTGTGCAATAGATAAGCCGGTAATGTTGGTTTGTCCGATGCTCAAGCCATTAGGCAAGTAGGGTTCGGCAGCCCAAATAGCAGGGGCGGGCAGGGGGTCGTAAAAAGTAAGGTTTTGGAGGGGCAGGTTGGTTTGGTTATGAATGGTAAAGGCGTAGGTAACAAAACTATCGTGGCAGGTTTGGGTAAGGTTGGTAGATTTTTTGAAAGTAAGTAAATCGGAAGGACAATCAGGAATGCCGGTAATGGTGAGGTCATCTACTGAGGTGTTTATGCCGTTAAAATGGATATACTCCTGACCAGACGGACCGGAAAGTGCCACTTGCTGATGCGGGTAAAACCCGATAGCTGCACCCGAAACGTTGTATTGGAGGGTAAGCGTTACACAGCAGCCTGCCGGAATATGGTAGGTATTGGCAACACCGGCGGCTTGTGCGCAGCCATTGAGATTGGCATTTTGGTGTAGCAGCACAAACCCTGCGGGCATTTGCGGGGCAATGCTCACGCTTTGGGCATCTGCTGGTCCGATATTGCAAACGGAGAGGGTAAACAAGGCAGTATTGCCACAAACCGGCGTGGGGGTATTGGCAAGGAGTGTGGCGGCAAGGGTGGGCAACGGGTTAGTACAAATGGCTATATTATCTATGTTGTTGCTATACACATGCTCGGGTATATTGGTAGTGGGTAGGATAAAGGGCGGGGTTTGGCTGCCGTTGTCATTGAGTACGGCAAATACTTGTGCTGGAGAGGTGATGGGTAAGTAAGTACTAAAAGTTTCGGAACTACCTGCCGGAATGGCACAGGGAATAAAGGTGGTGAGTATGGGCATAGCACCAAACAAGGCAGGATTGTTGTAGTAAAAGGTTATGGGTGTACCGGCGGGCAGCGATAACTGCTGCTGAGCCGTAATGGTATAGTGAATGGTAACGCCGGTAGGATTTGGGCAAAAGCCATTGATGGTATAATCGGTAATATCAATGATGCCATCGCGGTAAAAATAATAAGTATTGCTGCTGCCCGGGTCGGCAGGGCAAATATAGAGGTTTACGATATTGTTTGCTAAATTGGGGCTAAGTTGGGAGTAAGCTGGTGCGCCTGGGGCTAACAAGGGAATTGACGCAGTTTGTGTTAAAATATTATGGGTAGGTGTATGGGTATAAGCCTCATCAAAGGCAATAGAAACAATAATATAACCCTGTGCCTTATAGGTTTCGGCAAGGGCAACGAGAGAATTGCTCACCTGTCCGGGCGCGCCGTCTGTGCTGAGTATTAATACTTTGGCAGCAAAAGGTCGGGCAAGGTTTTGGAGGTAATTATACCCGAAATTTAGTGCCTCGTTTGGGTTGGTGCCGCCTGAGAATGCGCGAGTAAAGGAGGTATAGTTTTGGAGGGAGGGCAAACTTCCGGTCATGGCAATTTGGACTTGCTGTTCACCATTTCCCGACCATTCCACAATAGCTACCCGACTTTGGGTATCGGTAGTACCAATGTTGAGGGAGTTGATAATATTTGTAAAAAATAGTTTTGCTTCTTCATATTCTATTACATCAACCGAGCCCGATACATCATTGAGAATCACAATGTCCATTGGTGTAAGGCAGGTATTTTGCGGTGTGGTTTCGTCGAGTAGCAATACGGTTTTGGTGAGCACGTTACCCTCAGCATCGGTAATTTGAATATTGTAGCTGCCGGCATAGAGGTTGGAAATGGTAAACACCTGATTGTTGTTGCTAAACGAGCCACTTGAAACGCCAGCCCAAGAAATAATATAAGGCGTTTCGCCTCCCTCTAAGGTAAGTTGAATAACCCCGTTGGGTAATCCGATACTGGTATTAGTGGTGGTGATATCGGTTATTTCAAAAACATTGCCCAAAACAGTATTGAGGGCAATAGCTGCCTCAGCTACAGCTCCGGCATTGTTAGTAACGGTTATGTTATAGGTTCCGGTACTGAGGTTATCAAGGGTAAACACTTCGTTTGTAGTGGTTCCGCTGCCCGAAGTTCCATTGTCAGAAGTCCATGAGTAGGAGTAGGGTGGTAAGAGAAAAACAGAACCTAAAGCGTTTACCAAAACAGACCCGTTTGATGCCCCAATGCAGGGTGGGTTATTGATGGTAATGTATAAACTGAATGCCAGCAGGTTTTCATACCATACTACTTTGTTTTCTGCTATTGGAGCAGTTATTACATCTAAATCGCCGTCTCCATCTAAATCAGCAGCATATACTGAATAAGCATTACATGGAGATGTCGAAATAATTTGTTGCGAACCAAAATTTCCGGCACCATCATTCTGGTACCATGCAATATCAGCATTAAGAGTTGGACTATATGCGGCAGATAAAACATCAATATCTCCATCACTATCTAAATCGGCAGCATAAACTGCTCTTGCGCCAAGAACATTGGAAGAAATAATCTGTTGTGGTCCAAAATTTCCCAAGCCATCGTTTTTGTACCATGCTATATAATTGAAAGCTGAGTTATTGCTTGAAGCCGATAATACATCTATAGCACCGTCTTTATCTAAATCGGCAGCATAAACCGAATTAGCACCCGGAACAGCATTTGATATAATTTGCTGTGGTCCGAAATTTCCCAAGCCATCGTTTTCATACCAAGCTATTCTTGAATAATTACTATGATAAGCTGACAACACATCTACATCACCATCGCCATCTAAATCGGCAGCATAAACACATTTTGCGCCATCGGCTTCTGTGGAAATGATTTGCTGTAGTCCAAAATTTCCCAAGCCGTCATTTGGATACCATGCTATTTTATCGTCAGAGGCAGAAGCCGATAATACGTCTATATATCCATCACCATTTATATCCGCTGCATAAACTGACCTTGCAAGATTAACAGCGGTGGATATGATTAGTTGGGCACCGAAGTTACCTGTTCCGTCATTTTGGTACCATGCTATTAGATTAGCACCTGCCGACAACACATCTATATCTCCATCTCCGTCTAAATCAGCAGCATAAACAGAATACGCATTTGTGGCAAAAGAGGTAATGACGTGTTGATCAATAAAGTTGCCGACACCGTCATTTTCATACCAGGCTATTTTGTTATCGGTAAAAGAAGCCGACAGTACGTCTATATCCCCATCGCCATCTATATCAGCAGCAAATACAGAAGTAGGGTTCATAGCATTAGCCGATATGATTGGCTGTAAATTAAAATTACCTATTCCGTCATTTTCAGACCAAGCTATTTCACTAACTAAATATGATGTCCATAGTACATCTATGCTTCCATTGTTATTTAAATCGGCGGCATAAACAGCATTGGCACCATTGGCAGTAGCAGTGATTATTTGTTCATCACCAAAGTTTCCTGTGCCATTGTTTTCATACCACACTATTTTATTAGCATCATAAAGAGCCGACAATACATCTATATCCCCGTCTCCGTCTAAATCGGCAGCAAATACAGATCTTGCTCCATTGGCAGTGGTAGAAATTATCTGCTCTAATCCAAAAAAGCCTGTGGTAGTATTGGCATACCAAGCTATGGTATTATTGTCTTCGGCAGCCGACAATACATCTACATGCCCATCGCCGTTTAAATCGGCAACATATACAGCACTGGCTCCAATAGCATTATTAGAGATAAAAAGTTGTATGCCAAAATTTCCGGTACCATTGTTTTTGTAATAAGCTATTTTATTATCATTGGCAGAAGCCGATAATACATCTATATCTCCGTCTCCGTCTAAATCGGCAGCATACACAGCTTTTGCGCCATAAGCAGCCGTAGAAATAATCTGCTGTATGCCAAAAATTCCTGTGCCATTATTGGGGTACCATGCTATTTTATTGTCCAATTCTGAAGCCGACAATACATCTATATCTCCATCGCCGTCTAAATCGGCAGCATAAACCGACCTTGGTCCATTGGCAGCAAAAGAAATAATTTGTTGTGCGCCAAAATTACCATATCCGTCATTTGCATACCAAGCTATTTTACTGTCGTTAAACGAAGCTGCTAACACATCTATATCTCCATCGCCATCTAAATCGGCAGCATAAACACTTCTTACTCCATTGGCAGTAGTAATAATTTGCTGTGTGCCAAAATTTCCAGCCCCTAAGTTTTTATACCAGGCTATTTTGTTATTCAATACAGAAGATGCCAAAATGTCTAAATAGCCATCACCATCTAAGTCGGCAGCATGAACTGAGGTGGCACCATCGGCTTCATTATATACAATTACCCTTTGCGGTCCAAACATAGTTTGCCCATTTAATAAGGTAGCCAACAGCATACAACCGGCAAAAATTAAAATAGAATATAGTGTTTTCATATTGCTTGAATTGTAAAGCGTGTAAATATGTATTGGGGTTTTGGTATATAGTAGAGGGTGCTGTATTATCTACCTCTACTTTACTCCCTCACCACCTTCCCCGTTACCACCTCCGCACCGTAGTTTAGCATAACCACGTACATACCTTGTGGGTAGCGGGTCATATCTAACTCGTAATAATTGATGCTGGCGGTGGGTTGTAGGGTTGTTTCAAACAGCAGTCTGCCGGTAAGGTCATACAGGTGTAGGGTGGCGGGCTGTGCTTGCGGGGCGGTGTAGGTGAGGGTGGCGGTGTTTTGGGTGGGGTTGGGAGAAATGTGGAGCATCTTGCTTATGGGAGCATCGGGAAGTGTGGGCGCTATACTTACGGTTTCTAATAGGTTTTCGAACCAAACCACTTTATCGTCATGCATAGAAGCCGACATGACATCTTTATCGCCATCGCCATCCAAATCGGCGGCATAAACAGACATTGGACCAACAATATCCAAGCTAATGACTTGCTGCACTTCAAAATTGCCAGAACCGTCATTTTCATACCAGGCTATTCTGTGGTCAAAATCCAATTCGGTGGCAGAAGCTGATAAAACATCCAAATCGCCATCGCCATCCAAATCGGCGGCATATACCGATCGTGGTGTATCGGTAAGTGTGCTAATGATTTGCTGTTCGCCAAAAATGCCCGTACCATCATTTTCGTACCAGGCTATTCGGTTGTCACCAGAAGCTGATATAACATCCATATCACCGTCTCCGTCCAAATCGGCGGCATACACAGACCTTGTACCAACAGCAATACTACTGATGACTTGCTGAAAGCCAAAACTGCCCGCGCCTTCGTTTGCATACCAGACTATTCCACCATTAACAAAAGAAGCCGACAATATATCTATATCCCCGTCACTATCCAAATCGGCGGCAAACACAGTTTGTGCGGCTTCTGTAGTAGTGCTGATGTATAGCTCCCCACCAAAGTATCCTCCTCCGGCGTTTTCGTGCCAAGCAATTTTATCGTCAAGAGCAGAAGCTGACAATATGTCTAAATCCCCATCACCATCCAAATCGGCGGCATATACAGAAGTTGCGCCATCAGCATTCGTACTTAAGATTTTTTGCCCACCAAAGTGGCCGGTTCCATCGTTTTGGTACCAGGCTATTTTGTCGTCATCATAAGAAGCCGACAAGACATCTAAATCTCCATCGCCATCTAAATCGGCGGTGTAAACACAACGTGCTCCATTGGCGGCAGTAGTAATGATTTGCTGTGCGCCAAAGTTTCCTGCGCCGTCGTTTGCATACCATGCTATTTTGTCATCCCATTGAGAAGCGGACAATACATCTATATCTCCATCGCCATCCAAATCGGCAGCATATACAAACCTTGCCCCATAGGCATCAGGAATAATGACTTTCTCCCCGCCAAAGTTGCCTGCTCCGTCGTTTTGGTACCAGGCTATTTTGTCGTCATAATAAGAAGCCGACAAGACATCTATATCACCGTCTCCGTCCAAATCGGCGGCATATACGAAGTCTGCATAATATACTGAATTGAAAATTACCTGCTGCGCGCCAAAGTTTCCTGCACCGTCGTTTTCATGCCAAATTATATCGATACTCCAAGAAGCAGAAATAACGTCTATATCACCATCGCCATCTAAATCAGCGGCATACACAGACATTGCACCATTATCAGAAATGGAAATTATTTGCTGTTCGCCAAAGTTGCCGATTCCATCATTTTTATACCACGCTATCTTTTTATCATAAGAAGAAGCAGACACAACATCTATCTTATCATCACCATCTAAATCGGCTGCATAAACAGACCTTGCTCCATTGGTGGCAATTGTGATAATTTGCTGTGTGCTAAAGTTACCAACACCATCATTTTCGTACCAGGCTATTTTATCGTCACCAGAAGAAGCAGACAAGACATCTAAATCTCCATCGCCATCTAAATCGGCGGTGTAAACACAACGTGCTCCATTGGCGGCAGTTGTAATAATTTGCTGCGCGCCAAAGTTACCACCACCATCGTTTTCGTACCAAGCTATTTTATTGTCATTCCGAGAAGCTGACAATACGTCAATATCTCCATCTCCGTCTAAATCGGCGACATACACAGACATTGCGCCATCAGCAGAAATGGAAATTATTTGCTGTGTGCCAAAGTTGCCAATGCCATCGTTTTCGTACCAGGCTATTTTATCGTCACCAGAAGAAGCAGACAAGACATCTAAATCTCCATCGCCATCTAAATCGGCGGCATAAACAGACATTGCACCATCAGCAGAAATAGAAATTATTTGCTGTGTGCCAAAGTTGCCTATGCCATCATTTTCATACCAAGCTATTATATCATCATCTTTTGAAGATGATAACAGATCTATATCACCGTCATTGTCTAAATCGGCAACGTAAACAGAGGTCGCTTTATCGGCAATTGTGTTGATTAACTGCTGATGTCCAAAAACTGTTTGCCCTTGCACTAATGCAGCAAACAAAAAACAAACTGTAAAAGCCAAAAATAAATTCACCTTTTTCATGCTGATTAAATTTTAACGTTTTAAAAAAAAGTTTCCCGATTTAAAATACTCCGCACCCCTGTATATAGCGGTGCGGAGTAATGAAAAAAACAAAAAACTACTCCCTCACCACCTTACCGGTTACCACCTCAGCACCATTGTTTAGCGTAACCACGTACATACCTTGTGGGTAGCGGGTCATATCTAACTCGTAATAATTGATGCCGGCGGTGGGTTGTAGGGTTGTTTCAAACAGCAGTCTGCCGGTGAGGTCGTACAGGTGTAGGGTGGCGGGCTGGGTTTGGGGGGCAGAGTAGGTAAGGGTGGCAGTGTTTTGGGTGGGGTTGGGGGAAATGTGGGTAAGGGGAGTGAAAGGGGTGGGTAGGGTAGGTATATTTACAATGGTTTCCAACAGGTTTTGGTGCCATGATACCTTACAATTATTGGAGTGACCGTTATGCGCCAAAATAATATCCCAATCTTGGTCATTATCAATGTCTGCGAAGAACATAAGGGTGGTATTTTCGGCAAAGGGAATGATAGTTTGTTCGGCGGCGAATGTGCTATTGTGCTGATTTCTGAACCATGTAACCGGATTATTGACAAATCCCCACTTCTTACCAAGAACTATGTCGGGGTAATTGTCGTTATCTAAATCTATTACTTTGCAATCAAAAAGGGTGGTATTTCCTGTACTTTCAATAAGGATACTGTTTGGACTGCTAAAATTGCCTATGCCGTCATTGCTGTACCACGATACTGTTAAATTGTTAAAATTGGCAATAACCATGTCTTTGGTGTTATTCCCATCTATGTCTGCAAATTGCATAGTGTTTTGAGGCTCTACGGCAGCAAGCAAGGTTTGGCGGGTAGCAAAAATACCTGCGCCCAAGTTTCTATGCCATTGAATAGCCAATTCAGTACCTATATACGCTATAATATCTATCAGTCCGTCGTTATTTATATCGCTCAAGCTGTAAGCATGTTCGGGAAGTGAGAGGATGGTGATATGCTGCATATTGGCATAACCTGTCCCCAAGTTTTTAAGCCAAACCAAACTTTGGGGTTCCCCCCAATAACTTGATTTGCCAAATACTATATCTTTTAACCCATCACCATTTAAATCAACATGTTCAAAATATCGGGTTTGGGTGTATGAGGCTATTGGGTGTAGGGTCTGATAGTTATCCAAGCCGTCATTTTCCAACCAAGCTATGCCGTTTTGCCCGTCAAAGCAAGCCAAAATGTCTATATCACCATCTATATCCATATCAATGGGCAGCAAAGTCAGTGGTCTTCCATAAGTATTTGCTATTGTCTGTTGTGCTGCAAAAGTACTATCTTCCAAGTAGGAGTAATAACAAATTGTTGAATTCATTGAGCTGGTAAGGAGTACATCTGGAGTACCGTTGTTATTTACATCGCTTAGGTTTACCGAGGTAACTTGGCTTATTGCCGGGGCTGTGATATAGCGAGGTGGATTAGGTTCTGTGGCAACCGGATAATGCCAAATTAACTCATTAGATTGTGAGGCTGAAACAAGGAGTTCACTGCCGGGTAAACCGTCCATATCGGCAGCCAAAAATTTTTCGATAATGAACAGGTCTAAGGTTATATTAATAGGAAATGTGTTGAAATTTCCCGAACCGTCATTAAGCGATAACTTCCATGTTTGCGAAGACATACTGACTATGTCTAAGCTGCCATCACCGTCAATATCCAGCACAAAATTTTTATACAAATAGTCGTCATCAATCACTCTACTTACACCAAAATTACCGCCTCCCAGGTTTTCACGCCAAGTTATGGTGTTATTAAACCCGTTGAAACTGCAAATATCCAAGCGTCCATCGCCATTAAAATCGTGCAGTCCAATGCTGTAAGACGGATAGGTGGTTATGTATTCTTCAATCACTTGCCCATCGGCAAAAGTATTATCGCCATTGTTTAAATAACTAAGCAATTTCAATGGGTTACTTGAAATAGCCATAAAATCCAAAAAACCGTCCTCATTAAGGTCTATAGATGTGAGTTGTAATATATTTGGTAAAACCGGAAATTGAACTTCTGTTAAAGCAAAAAAACCATAACCATCATTTCTGATGTAATCAGTCGTATATGTGCTTGTCTTGTCAATGATTATATCCTGATAACCGTCCTCATCTATGTCTTTGATGTAAAATTTGTAATTACTTGGGAGTGTAGTAGTTATAGTTTGTGTTTTGCTAAAACTACTATTTGTGTTATTGACAAAAAATGTGAGGCTATTGTTTGTTTCAGAAACTACTACTACATCTTTCCACCCGTCGTTATTAAAATCCACAATGTAACTTGGGCTATTACTTGCTGAATTATCTGATATAAATTGAGGATTTCCAAAATTACCTGTGCCATTATTGGCGCGCCAAATTACTCTGCCAAAAAAAGAATAAGTGGTATAAATTAGGTCTAAATATCCGTCGTTGTTTACATCTATAAGCCAAGTATTATTTGGAAAAAGATTCACGTCGTCGGAAATCAAGTTAGGTTTGTTGAAATTACCTGTGCCGTCATTTAAAAATGAGAATAACTTATACGAGTATAAGCTAATTGCTATCAAGTCATTTGAGCCATCGTTATTTAAGTCTCCTACTGCAACTACACTGGGTGCAGTAACTTCATTTTGTGCAATCACTTGCTGATGTCCAAAAACTGTTTGCCCTTGCACTAAAGCAGCAAACAAAAAACAAACTGTAAAAGCCAAAAATAAATTCACCTTTTTCATGCTGATTCAATTTTACCGTTTAAAAAATCATTTCCCGATTTAAATTACTCCGCACCCCTGTATATAGCGGTGCGGAGTAATGAAAAAAACAAAAACCTACTCCCTCACCACCTTACCGGTTACCACCTCTGCCCCATTGTTTAGCTTAACCACGTATATGCCTTGTAGTTGCCAAATTTCATTCAACTTGCTTTATGAGTATTTCCACTTCTTGTTTAAGCGTAGGCAGGTGGTTTACAATAACCGCCCACACCTGAACCAACTCCACCTCGTCATACCCATGGGAAATTTTATTGCGCATATTGATGATCTTTCGGGTATTAGAAATAGGTACCGTAGGCTCAATTTCTAATAAACGCTTTACCGCTTCACCAATAATCTCAAAATTGCGTTCTACTGCCTGTTGCACAAGTTTATTGTTTGCATAACCAAAATAATCTAACGGCAGCCCCACATATTCGGTTATCCGTTCAATACTGTCCAAAATCTCTTGCAGGGATTTATAGTACCTGTTATTCATAAATGACTATTTTGGAAGCATTAATTTCACGTACAAAATACGGATTTTTTGGTGTGGACTCTTGCAACAAATCTACATCTCTGTGCAGCAAATCTTCCAGGGCAAATTGTAAATTCCACATCAACTCTCCTTTTTCAAGTGGTGTAAGTCCGCTTTGCAGGGTAATGAGCATATCAATGTCGCTTTGTTCATTAAACGCCGGCGTAACAGCCGATCCAAAAAGATAGGCTCTCTCCACTTTATGTTGTTGCAATAAAGTGGTAATTTGGGACAGATGAGCTTTCAATAAAGGAGGCAACATAGCTGAATAAGATGGTTATTTTAGTCAAAGATAAGCTAATTTGGGTAATTGCACAAAGAAAATGACTGTATAAACGCTTTTTCACTTTCCTACTCCCTCACCACCTTCCCCGTTACCACCTCTGCGCCATTGTTTAGC
The DNA here is from genome assembly GCA_002345145.1 of Bacteroidetes bacterium UBA2322. Taxonomy (GTDB): domain Bacteria; phylum Bacteroidota; class Bacteroidia; order Chitinophagales; family UBA2359; genus UBA2359. The sequence continues at coordinate 4,114 of DDVC01000220.1, read as the reverse complement.
ATAACCACGTACATACCTTGCGGGTAGCGGGTCATATCTAACTCGTAATAATTGATGCCGGCGGTGGGTTGTAGGGGTGCCTCAAATACCTGCCTGCCGGTGAGGTCATACAGGTATAGGGTGGCGGGCTGTGCTTGGGGGGCGGTGTAGGTGAGGGTGGCGGTGTTTTGGGTGGGGTTGGGGGAAATGTGGGTGAGGGCAAGGTTGCCGTTGGGTTGGGTGCGTTGCAGGGTAATTACCTCGCCAATTTGCCTTGTGCTGCCGTCAAAATCGGTTTGTAGAAGGCGGTAGTAGGTTAGAGGATAAGGTTGGGCGTGTAAAAATTGGTAGTTATGGGCGTTTGAGCTGTTGCCGGCGGCGGGTAGTTGTGCGAGGTTGGTAAACGAGTTGCCATCGGGTGAGGCTTGCAGGGTAAAGTAGGCATTGTTTACCTCTGCCGCCGTAGTCCATTGCAGCAGGTTGCCATTGGGTTGTGCGGCGCCGGTAAATCGGGTAAGGGTAACGGGTAGCGGGGGCGAAGTGGGCAACTCATACACTAAGGTATTGAGGGTGGTGTTGGTAATTATGGGCGGGTTGAAATCAAAATAAATGGCGGCGTTGTTGTTTACCGACGTATTATTGGGCAAACCGGCAAGGGGTTTAATGGCAAACTGCACAAAACCCTGACTGCCAAGCGGATTGGTAGTGCTATCGGGCAGCATAATGTTATGGAACTGAAACTCCACCAGCCCGTTATCATACCGGTAAGTTTGCATCGGGTGGCTGCTGTTGATGATGCGGAAGGAGTTATGGTCTAAAAAAGGAGAAAGCACATCGGTAATGCGAACATAAAAAGCGGTATCGTTGCCGGTGTTTTGGAACCGAATGGTGTAAAACAACTCCTCGCTCATGAGGGTGTATTGTTGGTCTAAAATGCCTGCCGGGGTAACGAGTTTGTCGTTGGGGTCGTAGGCGCAGGTTACGATGGGGGTGTAGGTAAAACTACTTGTGGCGGTGGGGCTACCCATGCTGTTGTAGCTGGTGGCGGCAAGGGTGTTTTGCAAAACCGCACCGGTAGCGGTAAAATCGGGCGCTTGCATATATACAATTAGCAAGCTGTTGCTATATGGTTGTAAGTTGTTGATATGCCAATAAATCACCCCATCGGCGCTGATAGAATCGGGCGGAAGGGTGGCTCCGGTAAAGGAGAGTAGTGGGTCGGGGCTAAAGGCTACAATGGTTTGGGCTTCAATGGCAGCGCCCAAGTTGGCAATGGTAAGGTAGTAGGGGACTATGTAATCGCATCGGTTCAAACCCGATGTGAGGGCGGTGGTTAGGTTAGAAATGGGGCTAACGGGGTAAAGCCCAAAATTGTTGTTGGGGCTGTTTTGTCCGGCAGTAGTGGTAATGTTTAAGGTGGCGGGCGAAGTAGTTACCCAACCTTGGGGCGCATTAACCAATAAGGAATAACTGCCGGTTGAGGGCAGAAAATAGGTGTAAGTGCCATTTGCATTGGTGTAAATGTTTACCTCACCCGGAGTAAGGGTAATGTTTTGGAAGTTTAACCCAAAATCATCGCCATCGTAGATGCCGTTTTGGTCAACATCGTAATATACCAAACCGCTGATGTTGGGGTTATTGGAGATGTTTTCGTACCATGCTACCACGTCATCGCCCGATGAAACCGAAACAATATCTAAATCGCCATCGCCGTCTAAATCGGCAAGGCGTATGGCTTCCAAATTGGGTATCTGTGCAGCAATCACTTGTTTTAAGCCCAAAACGCCCTCTCCTAAGTTTTCAAAAAAGCCTATTGTTTCTATGTCTGAAACTACCAGGTCGGTATCGCCATCATTATCCAAATCGGCAGGCAGCATTTTGCTTAGGTAGTAATAGCTGGCGTTATCTATGGTATTTACTGTGCCAAAATTACCGGTGCCATCGCCCACAAGCCAAACCAGCGAAAAAGGCGGCACAAAAAGTTGCCCAATGATGTCTATATTACCATCGTTGTTTAGGTCTGTTAATGCCAGCGGAATGAGTTCAAGGGAAATAGGGATTGGTTCGGTAAAATTGCCCGTGACATCGTTAGTAGCCCAATACAGTTGCTCGCCTTGGCTAACTAAGAGGTCTAAAAACCCATCGTTGTTATAGTCTGCCAATAAATTGTTGCTGCTGTAAAAATCTAAGGTGCCGTTAAAGGTAAAACTGCCGTTTCCGTTATTCAGATACCACGAAGGCTCAGAAAAAAAACCGATAGTTAACACATCTAACCAGCCGTCGTTGTTTATATCGGCGGTTTGGAGGTTTTGCCAGCACTCACCCAAGCTCAAAACGTTGTTTGGGTTGGTTAATACATCGGGCATAAAATTGGCAGTAGTTTGATGTTGGTACAGCAGTTGTGGGTTGCCCACTCCCGATAGATTGCCATAATAGCCTATTTTGTGTTCATTGAACTGATAAGAAAACTCGGCGCAAAAATCATTATTTTGGCCGGAATCCAATAACGGTTGAAGGGGTGCAAAATTGCCTCCCGATAGGTTTTTGTGCCATGCAATACCTCCATTACCTCCCGATGCCGATAAAACATCGGGCAGTCCGTCGTTGTCCACATCGGCAATGTAGGCATCGGTTACGTATGTAAGTATGGGGGTTATGAGCGGGTGGGTATCAAAGGTAAAGGGGGCGGTTTGTTCCTTCCAATAAATGGCATCATTGTAGTAAAGAGCTATGGCAAGGTCGGCAGCACCATCATTGTTAAAATCGGCGGCGGCAAAGGTCATGCCGCAGGTAAGGGTGTAGGGCAGAGCTTGCATGGTAAAATTGGCAGCGCCGTCATTTAACCAAGCGGTAAAGTTACCGCCCCAAGCGTAATCGTAATCGGCAATAAGCAAATCAGTAAACCCGTCTCCGTTTAGGTCGGCTAACTGGAAATTTACCATGTCGGTAAAAATAAATAAGCCGGTATAAATGGTTTCCGATGCGCCATAGTTACCCAAGCCATCGGCGGGTTGGTAGGTAATAATAGCAAAGCCCGATGCGTCTTCACTTTTTGTTACCAAATCGGCAAAGCCATCGCCGTTTAGGTCTGCCAATAAGCCGGGCGGCGTAGTGGCATCGGGAGCGGGTTGGGGCGGGGCAAAGTTGCCATTGCCATCATTGGCAAGCCAAAGCCAATCGGTTTGGTTATAGGTAACCAAAATATCGGGGTTGCCATTGGCATCATAGTCTTCTGTGCGTGCCGTTAATGCCCAGTTAGGCAAGGTGGCTATTTCTTGAATAGCCGAAAAACTGCCGGCGCCCAAATTTTGAAACCATGATAACCGGTTTCCATTTCCCGATAAAACAATTACATCGGGCAATCCATCATTGTTTACATCGGGAGCGCCTATAATTTGCGGGTTGTTCACCGCTGTTTGTGCTATCACTTGCTGCGGTCCAAACGCTATTTGGGCGGCGGCAGGCATGGCGCTAAACCATATCAAAATAAGGCAAAACGTACTTGCCAACACAGCATAACAAGTCTTTTTCATAGCAGTAATTGTTAAAATTAAAAAGAGATTTACAATAACTGCCAACAAATATAGGGGTTTAGTTTAAATCTGTATCTTTTGTGGTTATTATTTCGCTGTTAAATAGTGTTAAATTATTGAGGGTTGATTACGAGTTGTGAATGATTAGTTATGAATTACCAAATATACCAACTACTACTAACCACTACTGAATAAGAATTCACACCCAACCCACTCTCTACAATAAATCGGCAATCAACAGCCTCCTACAATACAATTTACTTGTGCCGATTTACTGTAAAGTGGGGAGCAAGACTTCGTATTTGCATTTGTTGTTAACGTGAGGTTGGAATTGTGAGCATACTCAAAGGCTTACCGCAAAAGGATTTTAAATAGGTGGGGCGGTATATTTCGGTGCGCTGCACCTTGTTAATCGGGCATTTAACTCTCATTCCGCACCCTGTTTTTCCACTTTTGGTAATTATATTCTCCAATATGAACAGTACTTATACTGCCCAATAGACAGTACAAATGATAACCCCGATGGGGTGTGATCCGAGTTTGACGTAAACCGGTACACAAAGGTAGGAGCGCAAAACCGGCAAAATTTAGCACACGGATAA
>DDVC01000133.1:9434-18769 GCA_002345145.1 Bacteroidetes bacterium UBA2322 | reverse complement strand
ATTTGTTTCCTTGTGCATCTATGGCTATGAAAGTAACAGAATTATCGCAAAGCGCGGTGGAAGTGTTTGCAATAGTATAATTCGTAAAGGTTTGCGCATAAGTTTGGTACCCAAAAAGAACCATAACGCCGGAAAAAACAGTTAGTAAAAGTAAAAAATTTTTCATAAACTTAATTTTTTAGTTTTGGCTGCTCGTATCGCTTTTCAGCATTTGCAAACTATTTTTGTTTAAGAAATGGTTGCCGTCAATAGGTTGGGTTTGCGCAGGGGGCAAATTATTCGGACTAAAGTTTATTCACATTCCGTATGTTGAACAAGGCACAAAAGTACCATCAAAACCGTTCAGCCAGCCAAGAAGTCCGAGGCAGGGAGAGCATGTCTGCTACCTCTGCCTGCGACAACTGTTTTTGTTTGCGCACCAATGCAAGGCGATTACCCATTTATTCCTGATTTAATATATGCTGATTCATTTTTTAGCTGCTTTGTGGTATGTAACGCAAAGATACAACAAATAGTTCTTTTTTAAAACTACACTATGTTGTTTTGTATAACCTTTTTTGCGCAAAGGTTGCTTAATGCTAAGGTATAGCCTAAATTTTGCGCAAAAATCGGGGTAATTTCACCACAAGGAGCAATTATCATTAAGTCATACCCTTATTTACAGCATACTCCCACCATTCTGAAAATCGGATGGGAGAGCGATGACAATTTTTCACTAACCACATACAGCCCTTCGGGCTACATTGTTTGCTGTTTTAGGCGGTAAACCATCGCTTAGTGTGGTTAAAATATGTACTTTTACCTCCCCAATTCCTGCTACATTGGCGAGCTATTTTTTATTAAGACAGCGCACTAAAACTATGACTATTTTTTTACTCAGGTTACTGCTCCTGCTTTCCGTTCCAATAGCAGCATTAACTCCTTGTTTTGCACAACAACTATCCGAAAAACCTAAGGTGCCCGATACGGAAGCTCGGCTAACCGCCAATGTAACAACAGTACTAACCAATAAAATGCGGGCTACGGTTTCGCAGGAGTTGCGCATAAACCAAAACATCAGCAATTTTAATTCGCACCTTACTGAGGTGGGCACAGAGTTTAGGTTTGTAGAGTGGTTTAATTTGAGCGCAACTTACCGTTTTACCAATAGGCTTGACCCAGAGGCAAACGATAAACACCGCATTTATGGCATTACCGAATTTGCTTACCGCATTAAACCCCTTAAACTGGAACTTGCTGCCCGCCTCCGCTTAGAACGAGAGTGGACAGAAACCATACAAGGTAAGGAAGATGATATAAGACCTCGGTTAGAAATTGCCTATAAACGGAAAAAATTGCCAATAGTACCCTCCGTAAATGCTGAACTTTTTTATACCAAAACACCCGAACAAACACAGTTTGCTTTTAGCCGCTACCGCCTGCGAGCCGGCATAGAATACCGCTTTAACAAACATCACGAAATTACCGCCTACTATTTTTACCAAAGCGAAGAAAAAAAGAAACGCATAGATATTACCCACACGCCCGGTTTGTCTTATACCTATAAATTAGATGTGCGAAAGTATAAGAAAAAATAGCTAAAGCAAATACTATACATAGAGCTGCTGCTTAAAACTCAGTTGCTTGAACTACTCTCCATTTTGGCACAGCGGAGAAAAAAATCGGCAAAATAAGTTGTGGGTGTTACAACATACAACAGATATTACCCTCTTTGCACCCCAAAACCGACCAATTTTCCCCCGATTTGCAGGAGCTTGCCACTAAAAAAACGTGTGTTTCGGGCAGTATTGCCAGTGAATTACCCCTGAGCCGCCCAACGGTATGCCAGCATTTGCAAGAACTTAAAAATGCAGGTCTGATAATGGGCGAAATAAGCGGACAAAATGTATGCTATTGCTTGCACACCCAAAATATTGCCCGATTACAACTTGCTTACAGCCGGTTTTTAGCTTTGTTAGATACACCACCCATAAACTGCCACTGTTAATGAAAAATGTATTAGTACTTTGTACCGGCAACTCCTGCCGAAGCCAAATTGCCGAGGGTTTTTTGCGCCATTTTGCCGGAGGTGTTGCCCATATTTACAGCGCCGGAGTTGAAACGCATGGGGTAAACCCCAGAGCCATAGCCACTATGAAAGAGGCAGGCATTGACATTTCGCAACATACCTCTAACCACGTAAATGAGTATGCCCACCTTAGTTTTGACTTTGTGATAACCGTGTGTGATAATGCCCGCGAACAATGCCCGTATTTTCCTACTAAGGCGCTCAAAATTCACCAAAATTTTCCCGACCCGGCTAAGGCTGCCGGTTCTGAAGAGGAGGTAATGGCTGAGTTTGCACGTGTGCGCAGCATGATAAGGGATTTTTGCGCACAGTTTGTGCAAACCCATTTAATTACCAAAACCCAAACCCTGCTGGCTATGTGGCAGCAAGCCCGAAACCGCTACACCCAACTGCTTGCCCACGTTGCCCAGCCCGATTTGCAAAAACATCTTCCGCCTGCCACCAACAGCGCAGGATTTTTAATAGCACATATTGCCGATGTGGAGCTGCTTTTTGCCAAAAATGTGTTTGGCAACCAAACGGTAAAGGTTCATGCTAAAACGGTTATTGCCCAAAAAGATACCGGTGAGTGGGCAAACCTGCCCCAGCTATTACAATATGAGCGCTATGCCTGCCAATGCTTGGAACAAACCATTAGCGAACAAACTAATGCCGACTGGCTGAGCCCCATTACTACCAAGGAGTTTGGCACTATGAGCAAAGAAGTAGCGCTTTCTCGTATCATATCGCACACCGCCTACCACGCCGGACAACTTGCCTTGCTGCTCAAATACGGGCAATAGCCAAATTTGGGTTAAGCTACATTATGATGCATAAAAAGCTAATATAATCCCTAAACACCCATTATGTCCCTGTTTGGCATTGCCATAAAATTGGTTTTAATTTTTACCCAGTTCCATACACAACCCAATGAAAGAACTCTCCTTTTTAGACAAATACCTTACTCTGTGGATATTTTTGGCTATGGCTTTGGGCGTAAGCATCGGGTATTTTGCCCCACAAACCGAGCAGGTGTTAAATCGTTTTCAGGTTGGCGCTACCAATATACCCATTGCCATTGGGCTTATTCTTATGATGTATCCGCCCTTAGCAAGGGTTAGGTATGAAGAATTGCCAAAAGTGTTTAAGAATACCCGAATTTTAGGGTTGTCGTTGCTGCAAAACTGGGTAATTGGTCCGATGCTCATGTTTGCTCTTGCCATCATTTTTTTGCCCGATAAGCCTGAATACATGACCGGGTTAATCATGATAGGCATAGCCCGATGTATTGCTATGGTAATTGTGTGGAACGATTTGGCAAAGGGCGATAACGAGTATGCCGCCGGTTTGGTGGCGTTTAACAGTATTTTTCAGGTTTTTTTTTACAGCGTATATGCTTACGTATTTATAACGGTGTTGCCGCCACTGTTTGGTTTGCAAGGTACGGTGGTGCCTGTAAGTATAGGGCAAATAGCGCAAAGTGTGTTTATTTACTTAGGTGTTCCGTTTTTGGCAGGCATACTGAGCAGGGTAGTACTTGGCAGGGTAAAGGGCTTGGAGTGGTATTACCAGAAGTTTATTCCCGCCATTAGTCCCATTACCTTAGTAGCGCTGCTGTTTACCATAGTAGCCATGTTTAGTTTAAAGGGCAACCTTATAGTTACCATTCCGTTTGATGTGGTAAGGGTAGCCATTCCGCTGGTATTTTATTTTGCAATCATGTTTTTTGGCGCTTTTTATGTAGCAAAACGCGCCGGGGCAGATTACCCCAAAAGTACGGCTCTGGCATTTACCGCTGCCGGCAACAATTTTGAGCTGGGCATAGCCGTAGCCATAGCCGTTTTTGGCATACACTCGGGGCAGGCTTTTGCTTGCGTAATAGGTCCGCTCATTGAAGTGCCGGCGCTTATATTACTGGTAAATGTAGCGCTAAAACAGGCATCGGGTTTTAGGGGGTAGTGGTGCGGCTTGCCGGTTTGAGGTGGGTTTATATTCCCATTACAAACACGGTTGGTATTTTGTGCAGTGCAGGCGGCGCCATTTTTTTCCACTCGGCAATGGAGTGGGTTTGTATAAATTGGTTTGGCAGGGTAAGGTTGGCGGCAAGGCAGAGTTTAAGGTGGTTTTTGCAGGTTTGCAAAATATCGGCAAACAGGCTTTGGTTTCGGTAGGGTGTTTCTATAAAAAGCTGGGTTTGGTTATCGGTTAAGATGCGGTTTTCCAAAAGCCTGATGAATTTGCTGCGCTGCGGCTGCTGAATGGGTAAATAACCCGAAAATGCAAACTGCTGCCCGTTTAAACCCGATGCCATGAGTGCCAGTAATAACGAAGAGGGTCCTACCAAAGGCACTACTTCAATGTTTTTTTGGTGTGCCCATTGCACAATAAGACTGCCCGGGTCGGCTATGGCGGGGCAACCTGCATCAGAAATAAGCCCTATGTTTTTGCCCTTTTCGGCGGCTTGCAGGTATTGTGCAAACCGGTCATCGGGCAAATGTTTGTCTAAATGCAAAAAAGTAAGTTCGTCTAAATTTCGCCCGGTTTGTTTTATGCCCATTTTTACCAAAAACCGACGGGCATCTTTTACGTTTTCTACAATAAACACCTCCGTTTGAGCCAGTATTTGGGCTATATAAGGCGGCATTATTTGGGTTTCATTGCCACCCAGCAGGTTGGGAATAAGGTAGAGTTTACCCTTTGGCAAGGCAGGTGGTGGGGGTGGTGTCATAACATCGGGATAAAATGGCGGTTATTTTTTAATCCATCGGATAAAAAAGGGCAGTGTATTTCGGATTATTTCGGGATAAGGCACGGGTTTTGCACCAAAACTGCGGTAAAACTGCGATACGCCCGGGTGCATACTGCCTTCAAAATCTAAGACAGCGGGTGTTTGTGCATACTGCTGTATGAGGTGGTTTATTAAAAAGTGCATAGCGCCCAATTCCTTGCCTTGCGGCGAAGTGGCAGGAAACAAGTTAATGATTCTGCCGTTTTGGGGCGAGAGCAGAAAAAAGTTGGCGGCATGAAGTTGATTATTAGTTGGGTGGTAAACACCTGCCAATAAGCCCAATTTATGGTGGAGGCTTTGGTACATAATGCGTTCTATTTGGGCATAATGAGTAGCCGTAATATCTGTTAGCTTTTTGCCCGATGTTTGTTTGTAAAGGGCAATAACCTCTTGCGGGGCTATGTTAGATTGTACAAAATAGGCTTGCTGCCGGGCTTTTTTTAGGTTTCGGCGGGTACTTTGGTTAAAAAGGGCGTAGAGTTGTTCATACGTTTTACTTAGGTGCAAAAGATAGTTTACCCTTGTTGCAGCATTTATATTAGGAGTACCGATTGTTTGGTGGTTGGTTTCGTTTAGGGTGCACTGTACATACTTAAAATGCGGCGGAATAGCCACTAAAAACCGGTTCACTATATCAGGTGTGGGTAGGCTTGGGGCAAAAACGCCTAATTGCTGTGTCCATAGGGGTTTATAAACATAGGGTACTCCCCATTTAACCCTATAAGGCAGGGGCATAACCGCCTCATAATTGCCCATTACCAATGCTCCCCAGTTAGGCGCTGCGGCATCTAAATACCAACTGTAAGCATAAGGCAGCCCGTTTGCCGATGCCGCCATACAACTATCCCATTGCCGATAGTCTATCTGGTGGTTGGGCAGGTAAGTTATGGGTGGTGCAGCAAGCATAAAGGCAACCGGTTTAGTTTCGGGTCAATATGTGCCTAAAAATAACTATATCAAATACTGCATGGGCAGCCATAGCAGCTCCTATACCCAACCAGTTGCATAAATAACCCAAGCCGGCGCTCATAAGTACCATTAATACGCCGTAAGAAAAAATACCCCAGTCTTCGAGCGATAAATAACCATGAATGGCTACAAAAATGATGGCAGTAATCCATATTCCTAAAAAAGGCTGTACTGCCCCTCTGAACAAAATTTCCTCGCCAATGCCTGCGCTTATTGAAGCAAAAACGGTATCAATAAAACGCAGGTTGGCGCTTTTTATAAAGCCCTGAAAATAACGGGTATTGGGCTGTAAGGCTTCGGTTTCAACTACTGATATGGCAATGAGAGCGGTAGCCAAACCATAACCTGTGCCAAACAGTAGTTGCCAGTAATAAGGGGTAACTTGCAGCAGCTCGCAAACAGGAGTAGCCGAAAAAAGCCATATAGCGCCCATGCCTATGAGCGAAAAACCGAACAGGGTAATGCAGGATAGTATAAAAAAAGTGGTGCGGTTAAGTGGCATGGGTTTGGGGCGCTGTTTTTTTTCGGTGCAATGGTTAAAACAAGCAGAACAGGGGCAAAGGTTGGTTTTTTATATAAAATACCCGATAAGCCAAACGCCGGCAGAAATAGCGTTCTGCCGGCGTTTAAATACGGTAGTATATGCGAGTGGGTAAAACTACCAGCGAACTTTAAGGGCAATTTTGCCTAACTCTTTAATGGCATCTTGTTCTGTAAAAACTACCCTGCCTTTTTTGGAGTAAATTTCCCATGCTATATTACTGGTAATATCATCAATAGCGCCGGGCATGGTGGCATCATCAACCAGGTCAAAGGTTTCATTGCCGGTCATAACCACCGGTTGGGCAAAAGAGTCGTGTACTACTAATAGTTCGCCTCTACCCTCTACGGCGGCGCGATAAATTTCGTTTAGTTCGGTAAGCACTTTGGCTTGCGATACGGCTTCCAACATTTCGCCAATAGCCTCAGTGCGGCGTTGCTGTTGCAAGGGCTGGATAAAATGCCAAGCATCGGCAGCCAATTTGTGTTTGGTTGTATCGTTGTAGTTAATGGCAATATACCCCGGGTAATAGAGTTGGGGGCGGTCGGCTACTTGCATAAGGCGGCTGTGGTTATCTTCGGTGCAAACGGCAATTACTTTTAAGCCGGTATCCAGCACGGTATTATTTACAGCTTTGTCAACGCGGTTTAGGAACTCGCGCACCATATCGTCTGTTTTTTTGGGGTCGCTTCCTTTGGCTTTGTCGGTATGGTAGTGGGTGTTTTCTTTAACGGGGAAATCATGATTATGGATTTCTTCGGTGATGGTGTCATTCACCGCTTTATAGAGGTGAACGCCCGATTGGGACAGTACCACAATAAAATGCTCTTCGGTGCGGTTGAGGGCTTTTACAATGGGGCGAATGGCAAAGGCGTTGCCTATTTGCACTTTATCTTCGGGGGTATGCCATATAGTACGGGCATATTCTTTTACCTCATTTGATACAAACAGGTGCAGACTTTCTAAATTGTGGTTAATGTCTATTTCGTGCTGTATGTGGTGCAAATTATCCAGCAGTTGGGCAATAGAGCGTTTGTCAAATTCTTGGAGCAGGCGGTTTTCTGCTTCTTTGCACAGGTTTTTCATTACAATTCCGTCTTGCACATTATCGGGGTGGGTGCGGTGTGTATTGAGCGAAATGGTAACGCAGGGCTGCGCAGTTTGTGAAACTAATTTTTCTAATAACTGACTTAACATAGGAAAATGTGTTTTGATTAAAATGTGTTTTATTTGTTAGGTTCAATAAAATACACAAGCCAAACTATGCAACAAGGTTTACCCTTTGCTTGTTTAGTTGGGTAGATGTGCAAATATAGGCATAAAATAGGAATGTAGCCTACTGTTTGTGGCATTTTTAGCAAACAGCAGCGCTATGAAAAGTAAAAAAATAGACGCTATTAGTGGGTTACGATTGTGCAGCCCCGGTTTGATGTACAAATGGAGGTGATTACCCCTGTTTTCAGCAAAAAAGCACACAAACAACGCGGATTAAACGGATAAACGCGGGTAAAATATGGTTTGGGGATATTTGGTAGTGGGAACTAACACACTCCTAACTTTCACTACCCACTACTTGAGCCTTTATTTTTCAAAAATCTGTGCAAATCAGCTACATCCGTGTTATCTGTTTGCTAATGGCTGCCGGTTTTTAGCTCATGCCGGCAGCACGGACTTTGTGTGCCATTTTACATCAAACTGGGGTTATACCCTTACGATTCTTCGGTAAAATAAATTTTGTAGAAAAACATTTGGCGTTCTTCGTCATAACCGCGCTCTATGTATTGCTCGGTTGTATCGGAGTTTAGTTTTATATCTATTTGCGTATCCAGCTTAATAAGGCTGCGCAGTTTGCGCTTCATAAGTTTAACAGTTGGATGCGATATTTTAAAATCGGGAGCGGCAAGCAGGTTATTTTCGGCTTCGTAGCGTTCTTTAAATTCGGTAAACCGGCTAACGTGTTCGGGTTTATCTTCAAAAATTTGGGTGGTAAAATCTTGCACGTCAAACAAGTCATGGTCAGAAAAATACTGAATAGATTTGTTCAGGAAAACGAGTTGGTCTTTTTTACCTTGTTCTACGCCAAAGGTATCTTCGCCGTATTGGTGAACCAAATTGAGGTAGCTTTCGGTAGCAAAACCATTGTCTTGCACACGAAGTAAGCGCAGGAAATCGTCTTTCCAATATCGGGCTTCTCCATCGCTGCGGCTTACTTTGTCAATAATTTGCACGCGGTAGCCATCGGCGGCGGCGGTATTAAAAATAAGGCAGCCTTTGTCTAGGCGTTTCAGGTTGATACCTTTTTCTAAGGATAGCAAAACAGCGCCCGATGATTCATCGGGTTTAAAAAAGGCATCTTTTTCTTCCGATTTAAAGATGCCGATGGCATCGGTCATTTCGTCATCTATGATGCAATCGGCAAAATAGGCAATAAATACTTCGCCGCCTTTAATTTGGGGATGAATAGATTGGTTGTAAAGATGCTTGGCTATATTGACTGATTCTTCCAAGAAATCGCCTTTGTCTTCAAAAATATGGCGGCAAAAGGTGTATATTTCGTTTAGGTTTAGGTTGGTATGGTGGGTAAACTGGTAGTATTCATTGTATCGGGTAAATGGTTGTAAAAAATAATCAAACAGCGCATTGCGCAGCAGTTGGTCTTGAAGCGGGTAGGTATGCGGAGCCGCCAGCACACCCTCATTGCGAAGTTTGTTACCTACGCGATGTATGGCAAGCGTTTTAAGGGTGAGTTGTGAAAAATCGGACATATAAGTAACGAGGTTAACGGCTAAACAAGAGCGCAAAGTTAAAATTTGTTTGGGCAGTTTAACTTAATTGGGTACAAACTTTTAAAAAAAATAAAAGCAGACAAAAAAAAATGTCCTTGTTGGGTGAAATTTAAATAAAAGCGCTACTTTTGCGCCGCAATTGAACTATTAAGCAACGAAAGCAGTTTAATAGTGCTAAAAGCGGGGGATTAGCTCAGCTGGCTA
>DDVC01000133.1:0-9191 GCA_002345145.1 Bacteroidetes bacterium UBA2322 | reverse complement strand
CGGTTCGACTCCGATATCCTCCACTCCACTTCATAAATCCTTGATTTTCAAGGGTTCGCAACTTTTCGGTAACAAATAATTTTGTTACTATAAGTGTAGAAACACTGCCAAAGCCAAATTTTATTTTAAGGCATGGCAGAAAAAAAAATTTTCCCCTTAACTGAAAATTGCCGATTATATCCTGCCGAACCTACGGAGCAAAAGTTATGCTCACAGTGGTTTGTATGGTACTATATTGCAGGCAAGCGCTACCAGAAAAAAGGCAACATAAACAGTTTTACTACCGTTGCCGAGCGGATAACAGCAGCTAAAAAAATAGCCCAAACAATTGAAATGGATTTGCTTGTAAAAAAGCAAAAGAGCATAGCATATACGCCTTTTGTTTTAGGTTTGCAAACTGCGCTTGATAACCGTTCAAAATCTTTGCGCCCTAAAAGCGTTTCCGGTTACAAAACAAAGGTTTCTGCATTTGTAAAGTACTTGTGCAATAACCTCATAGAAAACCCTACTAAACAACACGTAACCGACTTTTTTAACAGTATGAAAAAACAGGCTAACACGCTTGCTGCCTACAAAGTTACTTTGCATGGATTGATAGAGGATATGAAAAAAGAAGGAGTAGTTTATGAAAATATCTTTTCTCATATTAAAATCAAAAAGCGGGAAATGCAACTTAAATGGTTTTTCACCGAACAACAAATTCAACGCATCAAAACCCAAATGCTGCAAAAGGAAAAGGTGCAGTTATGGCTCGCCTGCCAAATGGAGTATTACGCCATGTTACGCCCTGCTGAAATACGTGGTATAAAGATTGGCGATTTTTTATTAGAAGAAAACAAGTTGCTTGTAAGGGCTGATATTTCAAAAAATAAGAAAAGCGAGTTTGTGATTTTGCCTTCAAAACTGATTGCTGTTATTGAACCTCATATTAAAGACAAAAACGACAACGATTACTTTTTGAGTATCTCCGGCAAACAACTAGGGGTTAATTATTTGTATGTGAGCTTTAAAAAAATTCTCACCGCCCTAAACATGGATACCCAAAAACACTCTTTTTATTCATGGAAACATACCGGCGCAAGGGCATGGGTAAAAAGCGGCGGCAGCGTGTATGGGCTTATGCGCCAAATGAGGCACCATAGCCTTGATATGACACAACTATATTTGAGAAAATTGGGCATACTTGAATTTGAAGATGATGTAAATGCTATGCCCATAATTTAGTAACTTTGCACTTTAAAGCAAAATGCCAAATTATTATGAACATTAAGAACAAACTATTAGATTTTGGTACAAATCCGCTTGTTTCTAAATTTACCAAACCTATTGTAGAAACGGTGGTTAATGCCATAGGTGGTAAGCCTGCCGATATTAAAACGGTGCATGAACGGCTTCAAATTTGCCGCAAAAACACTTGTGGCAACTATATTAAAAAAGGAGAAAATGAGGTATGCAATGCAAAAACCGGCGGCTGTGGCTGCTTTCTTGCAGATAAAACAAGGCTTGCCGATGAGCAATGCCCCAAAAAACTTTGGTAACTTTTTTTGTTTTTGATGTTGATTTTGTTACCAAAAATAAATGCAATACATAAGCCGCTGATTTATAGCCGGTTTGCAGCAGCATATTAAACTAAGTTTTGGTAACATGGTTTTTTCCGTTTTGTTGCTTTTGTTACTAAAACAGTTGCCGGTTTAGCTTGGCTTTTTTTAAAAAGTGGCTAAACCGGCTTTTGTATGCGTAGGCGGCTACCCTGTACTTATCGTGTGGGCAGGAGGGAGCGGGTAGCCTTTCGGGGGTTTTAGTTCTAATCTTTAATGTACTCCACTATGGGGTAAAGTTTGCTTTTGCAAATTTACGCTTCTTTTTCAAATAAAGCCGCTATGCGCCGGTAAGTTTCATCGGGATTATAGTCGCCCAATAAATCGGGGTTATGGAGTGTGCGCCGCTCTCCGTTTTCAAACAAATAAAATTTTGGCACGCCTAAATTATCATTTATCCACTGTAAACCGGTAAGGGCTAAAACGTCTGTATAACCATGTAACGCAAGTATGTAAACGTTGTTGTTTTCATAATCATTTAAGCTATATGCCAAATGACTTACAAGGGGTGTAGTAAATTTGCAAACACCGCAATTTTCGGTAAATACATAAAGCAAAAGTTTATCGGTGGGTTGTATGGCATTTAAAATGTCGGGTAGGCGCTGTGGCAACAATAGGCAGTGTGCAAGTGCGCCGCTTTGCTCCCATACTTGGCTGTTAAGCAAAGCCATTTCATACTGCAAAACTTCTTTGGGTATTTCTTGGAGTATGTCGGTAGGTTTGCGCTCTATGTGGGTGGGTTCGGGATAAAGCTCTTGGGTGGCAATGTTGGCGGCAAAATACCTAAACCAGCGTTTTTCGTTTGCATCGGGCGAAATGTACTGAATAAAACTGCTTTCGGCAGTGCGTTTCATTCTGTAAATAGCCGGCTGAGCGGTGGCGGGGGCTTGATTTTCTTTCATTGATTGCATTTTTTTTGTTCGGGGTAAAAAAGGTATTTTTTAACCGGCAGTCGCCGGTATTGGTGGTGGGTGTGGGTTATGCAGCATCGGGCAGGAAACTGCGTACATAGCGCGGCTATGTGGCTGCGTATGGTGCGTATGGCAAGGGGTGTGCCTTCGTTTGCTAATTGCAGTTTTATTTCTGTTATGGTAAGCGCATTGCACTGCCTAAACAAAAAATCCATTAACAGGGTGCCGGTAGCGGTTTTCATGGGTTTATGATTTGCTGAAAATTTCGTAATGGTAGTGGTTTATTTGGGCTGCTTTGTTTACCCTATCGCGCAAGGCTAAAAGCTCATCAAACCCGCTTACGCCGCGCCTGCTCATGGGGTTATCTTCGGTGGCAAACATGATAAACTTGGTGCTAAATCTAAACAAACCGCTTGGCATATCAGAAATGCCATGCCCGGTAAAAAAAAGGTCGTTCATGGTTTGGCTTGCGTTTCGGCATAAATCTCTACACCAATCACTGATTTTATCATCGGTGTAGTTTTTGCAGTCGTCAAAAAAAATTACCCAATTTCGGAGGTTGTCTAAGGCATAAGCGTACACATCGGTAGGTATCTGTTTTAGTTTTGGCTCTGCGGTTTTGTATCGGCTTTCTACCCTTATGGCTATTTCGCGCAAGCCTTCGTAGTTGTAGGCATTTGCGCGGTAAAGTCCGCTTGTAAGGTTGGGTTTGGTTTTTAGGCTAAGCATGGGCAAATCAAAAAACTTGTGTTCGCGGTTGGTTTCTACTATTAAAACCGGTCTGTTTATGGCTATTTTTTCGGCAAGGGCTCGTATAAAGGTACTTTTGCCGCGCCGTCTGCCACCCATTATTAAGGTTATGTCTGCTTGCCTAATCGGAGCTGTTTGGGTTAGTGTTTTCATCGGGCAGGGGTTGTTTTTTAGCGGCGGCGGCTTTTCGTTTTTTATCGGCAAAGGCGGCGGTTACGGTTTGCCCTGTGTTCATGGCAAGCATAGAAAAAAACAGTATTTTGTCGCTGTCGGCTTCGCCTAAACTATCTCTGAGCCATTTTGCAAGGAATGTACCGCGCTCGGCAAGTTTATCTACCGTTTGCCCTTTCCATGTGTATTTGCTAAGGTCATACTCTCCCACTATAAAAGCACAGCCGGCGCTGAGTATGTTTTGGTAAATATCAAGATACTCTCGCACAAGTTTTACATCAGCTTCGCGGTCGGTAATTTCTAATAGTTCGGGCTCTTGCTCATCGGGGTTTGGAGCGTCATCGGGGTAGGCTTCGGGGTCAGAGCCAAAATGCTCGGCAAGGGTTTGTAGGTCTATGTTTTCTACCGGTTTGCCTTCGGGGTTGTTAAAGAGCGACATAGGTTGCTATTTTTCGGTTAATGTTTCTGGTATGCGTTGGGCTTCTGAAATAATCAGCTCATTATCTATTTGCGAAAATTGGAGTAATAGCTCGGTAAAATTTATTTCTTCTTTACCCTCTATTTTTATAGGTCTGCCAAGTTTCATTATGGTTGCGCCCTGTGGGGTGGTGTGCTGCTCTATTACGCCTAAGCTACCTTTTAGGCTGCCGTCTGCATCGGCATACACCATAAAGGCTACATTTTGCTCGCCCTCATTTAGCGGTATGGCTTGCATTTGAGCGTGCAGTTGCTTTTCAAATTTTAGTATGTTGTCTTTTATAAATGGCAGTATTAAGCCTAAAAACTGCCTGATAAGCATGTTTTTCATGTTTTTTTTGCTTTTAGATGCAAAGTAAATGAAAATTCAAATTAACTTTGCAAAACAAAGACAAAAAATTTTAGAAAATGGAAAAAAACACCCAAATTCCCGATGAAACAACGGTAAATACCTTCAAAAAACCGGCTCCGGCTACTTTTACCGCCCGTATTGACCGCCAAAGCTATAACCGCCTGCAAACCGAAAGCGAGGAGCGAAACTTGCCCCTAAGCACATACGCCGCAAGTATGATAAAGGAATGTTGGGCACTAAGAGCAAGGGCGGAAACTATTAAGCCCGAAAACAGGGAAAACGAAGTAAACAGTTTTTTGCCCGATGTAAAACAGCCCGATAGCGCGCCCGCGCCCGATGTAAACGCTGCCGAGCCGGTAAAAGCCGCTATTGCCGCAGTAATGAAACAGGAAACGCACCTTAGTAGCGCACTGCAAAAGGCAATGGCGTACCTGCGCGGTAAATTTCCAAAATACACCGATGAGCAAATTATGACCGCTTGCATATTAAACGCTGCCGAAAACCAAGCCGCCCTACTGTTTGTAACCGACCTTAAACACACCCTTAAAAAAATGCTGCCCCATGAAGCCTAAGTTTTTTACCCTCATACTGTTGGCTGCCGTAGCTGCCGCATTTGCAATGCTGGTAGTGTGTAGGCAAAATGAAACGCTTAAAAAGCGTGTAGAAATTCTTGAAACACGGCTAAACCCTACCCAAACAACCCTGCAAAATGAAAACCCTGATTAACCGTTTTTTCACCCTGTTTTATGCCTTTTTTGCCTTGTTTAGGCGTGGCGCTGGGCGTGATGCACGAGGCTCAACCCAAAAACCCGATAAAATGCTTCACAATCTTAGCTCCGATTTTATACCCGATTTAACTTACAAACCGGCACAAATGCCCCGAAAAAAACGCCCATTCAACAATAAAAAACAAACCAAAGGGCGCAACTTTTATTATGACCCTAAAACGGGTAAAAAGCTGTTTCATACACATAGTTTTGCAATGGGCAACTTGTAACCCGGCTTTGATATTATGCCATAAGAACACCCCCCTAAAAAAATCCAAACCGGATAATTTTAGGGGGGTGTGGTGTTTTTAGGGATAGAGCTGGGTTATGGAAATAGCCGATAAATGTCTTTTCGGTGTACTACTCTGGCAAATATAACTTTGTCGTTTTCAATGAATACGCCAATTCGGTATTCTTTTACTTTTATACGATAGGCATTTTTAAAGCCTGATAGTTTTTTTAAATCATCTATATTTTGCGGGGTTTGCGCTTGCTCTACTTGCTCTATGGTTGATTTTATGAGTGGCTTTATTGAGTGGTCTTTTATTTGCGATAGGTCTTTGCTAAAAGTTTTTAAAAAAATGGTTTCCATTTTATTGGAGCTTTTTCATTATAGTATTTCGGGAAACTGTTTTGGTTTTATCTGCTTTTTTCATAAGCATTACCATACCCATTTCCTCCTTTTGCTCATTGGTAAGTACGGTATTGGGTATGTTCATTTTTTTGAGTAGGGCAGTAAGAAATGTGTATTCTGCTTTGTCTTTGGGGGTTATAAGTATGGTTTTCATAATGAGCGTTTGTTTGTGCAAAGTTACGTGTTTTTGGTTTAGATTAAAAGCACTCTTGCCGGTATGCTTTTTGTGGGAGCGGCTTAATTTTTTATTTTAACCTCATAAACTTTACAAAACTTTTGAATGAGCAGGGTAAGTTCCATTTTTTTCATTTTGGCACAATTTAAATTTGGGTGATTTAACCTTGCAAATATAGGACTAACAGGTGTGGGTTTGGGTGTAACCATAAAAAAAATTATTTCCAGCAGGGGTCGGTTTGTATGGCGGGAGGTTCTTTGCCGCCACCGGCAATTTTTTGGATTATGGCAGAGCCAAATCCGGCGGGAGCGGGTTGGAGTGCGGGGGTAAGGTGTATATCGGTTCCGTTTACGGCTTTGTATCGGGTATTGTTTATTTGTATGCCGTCTATATTGTTTTGGAGTTGTAGCGAGAAACCGCAGCCTTTTTCAGTTTTTAGTTTTATGCCGTGTATTTTATGAAAGTACTCTTTACCCGGCGCTATGGTTTGGGTATAGGCTTGTTTTTGTTTGGGGGTTAGGTGTAACCTTGCCGGTTTGGTAAACAGGTAGGCGGTGTATAGGGTAGATGCAACAAGGGTAATGGCAGCGGGTATGCCTTTGTCTTTTTTTAGCAGAAAAACAGATAGCAAAAAGCCTATAAACAGCAGGGTTAGTGCGTATGAATAGCGGTCTTTGGTAAGCATGGCATGTGTTTTTGGGTATATAAACGGCAGTGGTAGTGGGCTTATTTTTTAGCTGTTTACCTTTTCTTGAAAAAGTTTAAACAGTTTGTTTCCGAGTGGCAGTACTCGCTTAAAGTCGGCAGGGGTGAGGTAGAATACACCACTGTATTTATCTTTGGTTAGATAGGTGTTTCTTTTGCCTTTTTTATCAAGTAAATGGTGTATGTACTGCTCAAACCAACGCGCAAAAATTTCATTTCTACGGAGCCAATAGTCGCTGTCGGCGTACTCGTCCCACCTTTGATAGCTTTCTGATAGGTTATTTCCGTTTTGGATTATAGCGTTTATCAAATTGCAGGTTGCCTGTGCCATTGGTTTGGCTCTATCGGGCATGTAGTTTCTTCTTGTGCTGCTACCACCTGATAAAGAAAGTCTGCCGGGTTCTTGCTCAATAAAAGTGCCAAAAAAGTAATCTAATGCGTGTCCGTACTCATGTGCAAACGCGCCAAAGCCATTTTCTTTGGTGAGGTTTATCATAAATGTATTGGGCTCAAAGTGGGCTGCTGCCTTGCCTTTTCCTCTTGCGCCAAAGGCTACGCCAATGGTATATTCCATACCCAGCTGATTGAAACCAAGCAATTTAGCTACCGTATCGGAACTTTCTATAAAAGCCACAACAAAGGTGTTTCTATCGTCTTGACTTGTCCAATTGCCAAACTCTGCTCCTCTCCATTTGTATTTTTGGAGTGTGGCAAGTAATTGGTTGCTTGTTTTGGTGTTGTTGGGTGTTAGCCTATCTATTTTATCCTTTCTAAAACCTGTACTACGCCAATATTGCTCTATTTTACCCAAAAAGCCAACCGGTTTTTCTGGCTTGTAAATTGTTACGTCTGTTAGTTTTTGTATTGCCATTTTTAGATTTGTTTTTGGGTGTATAACTGCCTAAACTGTTTAAATTGCTTTCTTCAAAAAGAAATTTTTGTTGATTGTTTTTTTTGCGAGTTTGCGGGGCTACTAATGTTTGCTCGTTTTTTTTGAGCTGCGAAATGGGCTTTTTGAGTTTCATGGGTGGTGGGTGTATTATGGTTGTTAGTTACAGGTTTTAGTAATACCAAGTTGCCGGTGTGGGCAGATTGGGGTCGTTATCGGCATGAACAAAGGTTTTGTATATACCTATTCGCTTAAACCCTGCACTGCGTAGGGCGGCTATTACCTTTGCTTGTGTGGCGGTGGTGGTGGCTATATCTATGGCATAGCCGCGTGTGTGTGCGCTGTTTTTTACGCCTTTTACCTTATTGTTATGAGCTATGGTGCGAAAGCCGGAATTTATTTTAAAGGGTAGTGCGGCTATGTTTCTTGCATTTTGGAGCATTTGTAAGGTGCTTAGGCGCATATTCATACCGGAACCGGGCGCATCGGGGCTGTCAAATTCATGGGGTTTAAAGTTGGCAAATACCTGTGTGGGGTTGTCTGCCCAAGTTGCATCGGCTTTTGTGGCGGCGTTGTTGGCGGGTGGCGGCGCGGTGGTGTTGTTTTGTGGCGCGGCGGTTTCAAACTGTGGGTTATCGGGCGGGAGTTGTACGGTTAGGCGTTTTCGGGTGCGGGCGTATATGCCTGCTACGGTTTGCCCAAACATTTTTTGCCCGGCAAACAAAAGCAAAACAACAATGAGTATTATGGCAAGGTACATGTTTAGGGTTTTAGGGTTGGTCATCGGGATTAGGGTTGGTCATCGGGAAAAAATGTTTTAGTTCCAGCATTTATCGTTTTGGATTGATTTGGGTTCATAACCTCCATTGCCTATTTTTTGCATTAAGGCAGAGCCAAAGCCCATTGGAATAAATAATTGTTGGTCGGATAGATATACATCGGCTCCGTTTACAATTTTGTAGCGGTTACCTCTATTTTCACCCCAATCTATACGTATTCCGTCTATACCGGTTATTGTTCCGTTTTTGTCTATATTTTCAATTCCCATAAATTGGCAACCTGTTTCGGGCTTCATTTTAATATATTTTGCTACGGGCGGCTCTATTCCGATAGGGTTGTATTGGTGTTCTTTTAAGTGTAATCTTGCTTTTTGGAAGTAC
This sequence comes from Bacteroidetes bacterium UBA2322, assembly GCA_002345145.1. GTDB lineage: Bacteria > Bacteroidota > Bacteroidia > Chitinophagales > UBA2359 > UBA2359. The sequence continues at coordinate 602 of DDVC01000133.1, read as the reverse complement.
AAAAATGCCAAATAACTTGTGGGCATTATTAGGCAAAGTGCAGCCGGGAGTTTGTTGTTTAGCCTAAATAGCGCTAACGATAAAATAAGCCCTACAAATAAAAAGATAAAAGCAACTGAATAACGGTCTTTTAATAGCATATATGTAAGCATTTGTTTTTAAACGAGATAAGGTTTAAGGGTTTATCGTTGCACATTGCTAAATTTATTGTAAAAGTTTTTAGCCGCAGTAATGCTCCAGCAGGTTTAGGTTTTCGCCGGGTTGCAGGTGGAGCAGGCTTTTTGTTTGTATTTGCCCTTGTACGTGGAGCAACCGCCAGCGCTGCGTTATTTGGGCGGCGGTGGCGGCATCTGCCTCGTTATAGAGTAGGAATATGGTTTTTTTGGTTATTCTTGTCCTTTATAGTAGAGTGTCCAGAGGTATTGCCTCAATCCGGCGGTAGCATCTTCTATGCGCCCTTCGGCTTGTACGTGGTAGGCGGCTTTTTCTTGTGCGGTTTTGGCGGTTTTGGCTGTGTGTACTATACCGGCAATTTCTTTTACACTATCGGCAAGTGCGGGCAGGGTAAGCCCAAGTACGGTGGTGGGTCTAACCGGTTGATT
>DDVC01000101.1:29875-31263 GCA_002345145.1 Bacteroidetes bacterium UBA2322 | reverse complement strand
TCTAAGTTTTACTTTCTACCGTTTAGAAAAATAGAAATGCCTCTAAGTTTTACTTTCTACCGTTTGGAAAAATACAAACGCCTCTAAGTTTTACTTTTTGCTGTTTCTTAAAAAATAAATAATAAATAATGGACTGCTTGTAAACTGCCCGATAAGCAACCATTTCTCGTAACAATTTGGTCTATATACGTGGTAAGTAATCATAAAATTGTTAGTACAGTAGAAACGCACGGCAGTGCGTCTAACTCCACACATCGGGAATAATTGCCGTTGTTTTGTGTCCGCATTAACAACACACTTGCATCGGTTTACAATTTCGCACACCTAAAAATTAGGTGCGTTACGGTTCAATAAAAAGATTACCCCTTAGTTTGCTTTGGTGCAAACAATATACCCTCCGGAAGCGGCAAAAATACAAATGCTGTCTTTTTACTCCGCCAATTTTTAGCCCATGCAAGTTTACCCTTATACGGCAACAACTATGTGCACCCCAATAAATAAATACCAAAACTTACTAAGATTTTTCCCGAAAAGAAAAACGAATAAGATTGGGAAAAAAAAGAAATTGGCAACTGCAACGTATTTACGCCATCATTGGCGGTAACTTAGGCTGACAAATACGGGCAAAATTGACGCAAACGCTTGTTTTAATTGCTATCTTTGCAATTTACAACCTTTTTATATGGCAAAACTATACCTTGTACCCACGCCTATTGGCAATATGGAAGACATTACCCTGCGAGCGCTGCGAATACTGAAAGAAGTACAACTCATATTAGCCGAAGATACCCGAACTACTTCAAAACTGCTGCAACATTACCAAATTAACACCCCGCTGCAATCGTTTCATGCGCACAATGAGCATAGGGCATTAGAAAAGGTGATGAACTTGCTTAAAACCGGCGCTACGGTTGCCTTAGTGAGCGATGCAGGCACACCGGGCATTTCTGACCCCGGATTTTTGGCAGTGCGCGAGTGTGTGCGCGAGGGCATTGCGGTAGAATGTTTACCCGGCGCTACGGCGCTGGTGCCTGCTTTGGTAAACTCGGGTTTGCCCTGCGACAGGTTTTGTTTTGAGGGTTTCCTGCCCCAACAAAAGGGCAGACAAACCCGCCTAAAAGCGCTTGCCGAAGAAAAACGTACCATCGTTTTGTACGAATCGCCACACCGCCTGCTCAAAACTTTGCAACAACTATCGGAACACTTGGGCGCTGAACGCCGCGCATCGGTAAGCCGCGAGCTGACTAAAATGTTTGAAGAAACCGTGCGCGGCACGCTGCCCGAACTTTTACATTACTTTGGCGCTAAAACCATAAAAGGAGAAATAGTAGTGGTGGTGGAGGGTAGTGATTAGTGGTTAGTGGTAACTCACAACTCATAACTCACAA
>DDVC01000101.1:0-29563 GCA_002345145.1 Bacteroidetes bacterium UBA2322 | reverse complement strand
TAACTCATAACTCATAACTCATCAAGTTGCAAACCCTTTCTGCTACTTGCAGGGCTAAGGTATTTTGGTAGGTTTTTTCTTGCAGGCGCGCTACCCATTGCACGCCGGCAGTGGCATTGGTAAGCCATATTTCATGTGCATTTAGCAGTGTATTTAGGGTACAAGATTGTTGGGTGCAGGGCAAACCCATATCGGGCAATAGGTTTAGCAGGGTTTTTCGCATCACCCCGTTTAGGCAGCCGCTGCTAAGGGGCGGGGTAAAAACAGTTTGGTTAGATACCCAAAATATATTGCTGTTGGTAGTTTCGGCAATTTGGTGGTGGCAGTTTAGCAGCAGGCAATTGTTTAAATGGTGGGCGGCGGCGTATTGGGCAGCTATAACATAAGGCAAAGCATTACCGGTTTTAAGTTCACTAAAAACCGATGGCATAACTAAGGGCTGCGGATAAATGCCTATGGTAACACCTTCCTTATTGGGCTCAAAACTGTGCGGGGGCAGGGCTGTGGTTTCAATAAGCATAAGGGCTTGGTTAAGTTGGGGTAGGTACAAGCCCCCGTTGGCACGGTAAACCGTAAGACGTACACGGGCATGAGGGGCAATTTGGTTGAGTTGGCAAAGTTGCCTACAGTGGTTAAGTATGTGCCGGGGTGTAAGCTCATCGGGTAAAACTAATTGCAGTATTTGGGCAGATTGGGTTAAACGCTGCAAGTGCAAGGACAATAAGGGTATGTTGCCGTTTACCATTGCCATACTCTCAAAAAGGCTGTCGGCATACCTAAAAGCGCGGTTGTCTGCGGTAAACAGCGGTTGGTTGGCTAAACAATAGCTGCCGTTATGATACAAGTAATGGGGCATCTTACTTACTTTTGCCCAAAATTAAACGTTAAACCAATTACCCACCTCTTTTTTACCGCTAAAAACACATGACCCACCACCAAACTACCCAAACCGTGCTTATGGTGCGACCGGTAAAATTTGGCTTTAATGAGCAAACAGCCGTTACCAATAGTTTTCAGAGCGCAATTCCGCAACTAAGCGCTAATCAGGTGCAGGATATTGCCCTGTTAGAATTTGATAATTTTGTTGCCCAACTCAGAGCGCTTGGTATTGATGTGCTGGTGTTTAACGATACGCCTTACCCGCATACGCCCGATAGTATTTTTCCGAACAACTGGCTGAGTACGCACCAAAACGGCACAGTTTGCACGTACTCCATGAAAACGCCCAACCGAAGGGCGGAACGCCGCGAGGAGTTTATTGCCCAACTGAGCGATGTGCATGGGTTTACCATTAACAAACGCGAGCATTTTGAACACTACGAAACCGAAGGGCTTATATTAGAAGGCACCGGCAGCATGGTGCTTGACCGCGTCCACCAAATAGTGTATGCCGCCGTATCAGAAAGAACAAACCCTACGCTGGTAATGAAGTGGGCAGAACGCATGAATTACAAACAAACCATTTTGTTTACCGCCCTTGACGCCAAAGGCGCTATTTACCATACCAATGTGGTTATGTGCATTGGTGATGGATTTGCGGCGCTGGGCAGCCATACCATTCCCGATGCTCGTGAGCGAATGAGGGTAATACAACAGTTAGAAAACACCGGACATGAGGTAATTGAGGTAAACAATAACCAATTGCTGCAACACTACGCCGGTAATATGCTGCAACTGCGCAATAACAAGGGCGAAAAAGTACTTGTTTTATCGCAACAAGCCTACGACAGCCTCGACCACCGCCAGATAAAAGCCCTTCAACGCCACAACGACCACTTGCTTACACCTCCCATTCACCTCATTGAAACCATTGGCGGTGGTAGTGTGCGCTGTATGCTTTGCGAAGTGTTTTTGCAGAAAGGGTAAATTGTGTCCGGATTTTTGCTTTATTAGGGTGGGTTTTATGTGCTACTTTTGGGCGTTACAAACCATGGTGGTATATGCTGTATGGTTAGCCTCTTTTTAATCGCTCAATTTCTGCCTCAATTTCGTTAAGCACATCAGTATTTGCTATTTCACCGTTAAGGCATAGTTTAAGACTTTTTCTTTTTTGCCAAACTCTATGGAGTATTTTTTAGCCATTGACCAAGTTATTGAATTTTTGTTTGTATTTAAAATCAATAGAATTATCAACCAGCGCTAAGCCTTCCTTCAAGAGATGCGCATTTAGAAACGTCTTATTTTCAAGATAAAGATAAACCATAAGGTTGTTGTTTTCATCGTGCATAATTTTGTCGTACCTTAAAAACACCTTTTTGCCTTTTGTTTTCTTAGTAAGAAATTCATTGGCGCTGCCATTCTTGGTCTGGTCTTGCTTAATCCCTATTAACCGAACAGTTATATTGTTATTTAATCTTACTAATTCGGGGCTAATAATTTCTTTAACGGTAAAAAATTCTTCTCTTTTAGCCTTTCCATTAGCATCTATTTTTGATCCAAATTGAAGTTTTTTTACGTCAATTTTTTTGTCTATTTTATGCGTATCTTTAAAAATGTAGGGTAGTTCTTTAATTTTTGATTCAAAGTCTATGTCTATTTTTGGTTGGTCAACAAAATCTATTATAGCCTCATCAAAGAGCACATTATCATTAACCCCTAGTCGCTGTTTGATAATTGAAATAAATTCGGGATTTATTTCATAGCCGCAGGAGTTTCGACCAAGGCTTTTTGCTACCATGGCAGTTGTTCCGCTTCCAAGAAATGGGTCCAGTATGGTTTCTCCCGGAAATGAAAACATTTTTATAAGCCTTTTGGGTAACTCATCAGGAAACATTGCCAAATGGCTGTCTTGTTTTGCTCCACTTATATACCAGTGCCCATTAAAGTAGGTGTTCCATTCTTCTGTTGTCATAGCAGCATTTTCCTTTTGTTCAGCCGTTGGTTTTGGTGCATTGCCTTGTTTCTTGAAGAGTAAAATATACTCAAAATCTAATTTAACAATGCCATTTCTGGGGTACGGAAAACTACCCATTATGCTTGCCCCCCCTGTTGTGTTCATGGTGGTAGTTTTTTGCCAAATGATAGAACCCATAAAATCGAAACCAATTATTTCGCAAAACTTTATTATCTCCGTATGAATCGGTATTATTTTATACCTGCCATAATAAACTGCTCTTGCAAACTGGTCGCCTATGTTAATACATAACCTACAACCATTGTGAAGCACTCTAAAACACTCTTTCCACGTTAAGTTAAGGTGGTTGATATATGTTTCGTAGTTGTCGTGAAATCCTATTTGATTTTCAGTGCCATAATCTTTCAACTGCCAGTAGGGTGGCGAGGTAACAATTAAATGAATGCTCTCATCTTTTAATTCAGTCATTTGTCGGCTGTCGCCATTTACTATTTTGTGGTAAGTTTTTTTCATGAAACCAAAATTTTTGGTAAAGTTACTTTATTTCTTTCTCTCCCCGCTATGTTTGGCTTTGGTTTTTTACATACAGCCTGTGTATTCTCCATCACCTCTTAAAACCATATACGTAGCCGGTTCTGTGTTAGCAAATAAAATCGGTTGCCCCATCTTTCCTATGCTACCCATGTTTTGCAGTTAGTTATCGGGCAAAATACCTTTAAAAGCCCTAACTTCGCCCCCGCAAAAAAGCAGCCATGAAACTTGTTACCGTACATACTGCTGCACAGGTACATGATTTTATTACCTTGCCCCAATACTTATATGCCAAAGATGAAAATTATATTCAGCCTTTGGAAAAAGATATATTGGCGGTTTTTGACCCTGCACAAAACCCCCACCTGCAAAAAGGCGTATTTTGCCGGTGGGTGGTGTATAACAGCGCTAATAAACCGGTGGGCAGAGTGGCGGCTTTTACCGGCTACGGGCAGCAGGGTAAAGCCGGCGAACCGGTGGGCGCTATGGGCTTTTTTGAAAGTATTAACGATATTCAGGTGGCAAACCTGCTGTTTGATGCCTGTAAAAAATGGCTGCAAGGGCATGGCTTGGAGGGTATGGACGGACCGGTAAATTTTGGCGAGCGCGACCGCTGGTGGGGGTTGCTTATTGATGGCTTTTTACCCCCCTCTTACTGCATGAACTACAACCCACCCTATTACCGACAACTTTTTGAAAATTACGGCTTTAAGATATGGTTTAAACAATACACTTTTTACCGCCGTATTACCGACCCCGTGCCCGATAAATACAAACAACGCGCCGAGCAATTGCTTTCCAACCCGCTATACCGTTTTGAGCATATACAAAAACGTCATTTAGAGCGCTATGCCCTTCAGTTTATGGAAGTTTACAACAAGGCTTGGGGCGCAATTCACCCAAATTTTACCCCCATTACCCCTGAGCAAGCAATAAAACTGATGAACAGCATGAAACCCATTATAGACGAAAAAATTATTTACTTTGGGTACTACCAAAATGAGCCCATAGGGTTTTTTATTTGTCTGCCCGAAATTAACAGCATTGTTAAGTTGCTGCATGGGCAGTTTACCCTTTGGCACAGGCTTAAATTTTGGTGGTATTTAAAATCGGGCTATTGTAAGCGCATGTTTGGGTTAGTTTTTGGCGTAGCGCCGCAGCATCAGCAAAAAGGGGTAGAATCGGCATTGGTAATGGCAGCTTCACAAGTACTGCAAAGCGGCTTTTATACCCGATACGCTGATATGGAACTTACCTGGATAGGCGATTTTAACCCGATAATGGTGAATATAGCCCGAGGTTTGGGCGGAAAACTACATAAAACCCACGCCACTTACCGATGCTGGTTTGAGGAGGGTAAGCCTGTTATTCATCATGAGATAATTACCCAACCGCATCTTGCAAAATTTTAACAAAAAAGTAAAAAATAATGGGTTATGTTTACATCGGGCATTATTGCTTGTTTCATTACCCGCATCAGCTAACAACCCTAAACAACACCCATGCAAATAAGGGCAACATATAAAGACATTTGGGCGCTTGCCTACCCTATAATTCTGGCAAATTTTGCTCAAAACGTTATCAGCCTTACCGATATAGTTTTTTTGGGCAGGGTAGATGAAATACTGCAAGGAGCTTGCGGGCTAATTTCTACCTATTTTTTTATTATGGTTACCATAGGGTTGGCTTTTTCCAGAGGCGGACAAATTTTAATTGCCCGCCGCTCCGGTCAGCAGCAGTATAACGACATAGGACGCATAACCTTAAACCTTACCTATGCACAGTTAATACTGGCTACGGTATTGTTTTTGTTCTTAAAATTTACCTCGCCCTATGTGCTAAAACTGTTTATTAGCTCGCCTGCCATATACAATGCCAGTTTAGACTACCTTGTTTACCGACCCTACGGGTTGTTTTTTAGTTTTTTTGGCTTTGTACTCATGGCGTTATATACCAGTATAGGCCGTACCCGCATTATTGCCGCCATTACCGGCGTACTTTGCCTTACTAATATAGGGCTAAACTATGTGTTTATATTTGGCAAACTGGGGGTAGAACCTATGGGCATTAAAGGCGCTGCGCTGGCTTCTACCCTATCGGAAGTGGTGGCATTTTTATTTACGGTAGTCTATTTGGTTTACGATAAAAAATTAGTGGTTTACAACCTTCGCCGGCTTTGGAAAATAGATTTTGAACTGCAATGGCGCATGGCAATGCTTTCATTACCCTTGGTTATACAGTTTATTGTAGGATTGGGGGGGTGGTTTGTATTTTTATCGTTTATAGAAGGCATGGGTCAGCGCGAGTTAGCCATATCGGTAGTACTTAAAATAATTTACACCCTGTTTAGCATACCTTCATGGGGTTTTGCCTCAGCGGTAAACTCGGTGGTTAGCAATCTTATAGGGCAGTTTAAATACTCGCAGGTATTTTTGGCTATTATGCGCACCTCGCTCATGAGTATGATGTTTACGCTTATACTTTGTTTGATACTTATTTTAATACCCGAAACCCTGCTGGGCTTTTTTACCAAAGACATAACCATAGTTGAGGGTGCAAAACCCGTGCTGGGCATATTGGTAGCCATAGTGCTGGCATGTTCGGTATCGGTAGTTGTGTTTAACGGGCTCATGGGCACGGGAGCCACTTATTCATCGTTGCTCATTGAGTCGCTCACTATTACCGTTTACCTTAGTTACGGTTATCTTATGAGCAATGTGTATAAATTAGGGCTCACCTATGTATGGTCGGCAGAGTTCATTTATTGGGTGCTGTTGGCAGTGCCCGCCTGGTTATTTTTGCACTCCGAAAGGTGGAAACGGTTTGAGTTGTAAAGGGTAAATAAAATAAGTTGGGGGGCAAATTCTATATAAGAGGTAAATTGAGCCGGCAATTGGCAAATAAAACTTAACCAATTACCGGTAATTGCACTTCATTCCTAACAAAATTTGGTAAAGATTTACCACCTTTGCAGCATAAATACGAACACACCACAAAACCGCATGAAAATTAAAAGCAAATCATACTTCAAAGATGAACATGCCGACCGGAGCTATTTTGAAGGCTGGGTAAAACAATTGGAAAATTACAATGGCAGACAGTATGAACGCTATGAAATAGAAACCTCGCTTGGAAGAACACAAATTTGGGGGCTCAACTCAAAGCAGGAATACCAAGATACATTGGTCATTTTTCCGGGTGCAAGAACTACCTCACTCATTTGGGATTTTGATAGAGGCTTGGATAATTTTAACCATAACATGCGAATTTTTATGGTTGAAACAAACGGACTTCCAAACCTGAGCAATGGAGAAACGCCCGATATTAAAACCTTAGATTACGGTTTTTGGGCAACCCAGGTTTTAGATAAACTGCATATTGAAAAAGCATTTGTAGCCGGCGCTTCATTTGGTGGGTTAATTTGCATGAAACTTGGTATAGTAAGCCCTCAAAAAGTGATAGCAGCATTTTTGTTGAACCCGGGTTGCCTACAGCCTTTTTCATTAACTTTTAAAAATCTTTATTTCAATCTTCTGCCAATAATAAGACCAACCCCAAACAACGTTTTGAAATTTTTAGAGAAGGCAGTTTTTTCAAAACCAAACCACCAACTATCGGAATTTTCTGAAAAAATGCTTGTAGAGTATGAGGTGTTTGCCATAAGCCGCTATAAAGACAATACGCAGAAACCTTACTACATGAATGAACAGCTCAAAGAAGTGGCGGCCGAAACCTATTTGTTATTAGGTGATAAAGACCTGTTGTTCCCTTTTCAAAAATCGCTGGATAACGCCCAAAGACTAATCCCTAAATTAACAGAAACGAAGGTGTATAAAAATGTAGGGCACGGAATTGAAACTTACAACAAAGCGCTAAACTATATAGGCGGTATAATTAAGAATTACCAAAAGTAGTGAAATTAGCATTTGTGGTGGTTTGCCTTTTGCTCTCTATTTTATCTTTCTGTGGTTATACTTCAAGCAACCAAGTTTGGGGCAGCAGAAGTATCCAACACAACTGACTACCCAATACCCACTCCACCCGCTAATTTTTACCCCAGAGTTCATAAGAAGGCAAAAAATAGGCAACCTTTAAGAGAACAAAAGCCCCTCGGCGCCTTTGCGAGATTTTTACTTGTCTTATGGCAGCAAGGCACCATAGGGTAGCATTTGCACCCATTTCAGTCCAAAATTTTATCCAACATCGGCATCAAAAAAAGCGTGCAACGCCTTAATTTGGCGCGCATTCAGTATTTTTTTCAAATCTTCATCGGGTGCATTGCGGATATTGGCAACCGATTTAAAGGTGGTAAACAGTTTTTCTACCGTTTTTTTACCTATTCCCTGTATGTTTTCTAAGCCCGATGTTATGGTGCCCTTTGACCTTATTTGGCGGTGAAAGGTGATGGCAAACCGGTGGGCTTCGTTGCGTATATGTTGCAGCAGTTTAAGGCTGGGCGAGCGTTTGTCTATATGCAGCGGTATAGAATCGTTGGGCACATAAATTTCTTCTAACTTTTTGGCAATGCCCACAATGGCTACTTTTTGGTAAATGTTTAGATCTTTGAGGCTCTCAACTGCTGCGCTGAGTTGCCCTTTACCGCCGTCTATCACTATCAGTTGCGGCAGTGGTTGCTGTTCCTCTAACAGCCGCTTATAACGGCGGTAAACAATTTCTTTCATAGAAGCAAAATCATCAGGACCCACCACTGTTTTTACCTTATAGTGACGATACTCTTTATTGGTTGGTTTTCCCTCTTTAAAAACCACCATAGAAGCCACCGGAAAACTGCCCTGAAAATTAGAGTTATCAAAACACTCTATATGTTGGGGCAACTCGGTTAGGCGGAGGTCTTTTTTAAGTTGGTTCAGCACCTCAAACCGTTGTTCATTGGGGCGTTTGCGGTCATGCTCTTTTACCTCAAACTGTTTTCGGTAGTAAAAGGCGTTTTTTTTGGCAAGTTCCAGCAGTTTGCGTTTGTCGCCTATGTGGGGAACGGTAATTTTGATGGTTTTATCGGGATAATCGGGGTCAAAAGGCAGTATCATTTCGCCCGATTTGCTGTTAAACTGTTTGCGCAGTTCTAAAATGCCAAAGTTGAGCAAATCGTTGGGGTTTTCGTCTAATCTTTTTACCAGTTCTACCACCTTAGTTTGAATAATAGCGCCATTTACCACTTTTAGGTAACTTATATAAGCGCGCTTTTCGTTTTCGTCTATATTAAAAACGTCCACATCGTTTATGGTGGGGTTTACCACCATCGATTTACTTTGGTAGTTTTGCAGGCTGTCTAATTTCAACTTAATTTCGTGGGCTTTTTCAAACTCAAAGGCATCGGCATAAGTCTGCATTTTTTCTTTCAGGTATTTAATAACCGATGAAATGTTGCCCTTAACAATCTTTCTTATTTGAGCTATATGTTCGTTGTATTCCTGTTCAGTTTGTTTTCCCTCGCACATGCCCTTGCAGTTGCCAATATGGTATTGAAGGCAAACTTTAAATTTCTGTTCCGATATGTTTTTTTGGGTAAGCGATAGGTTGCAAGTGCGCAAATGAAACAACTGATGCACCAACTCTACGATATTTTTTGCCTGCCCTACCGATGCGTAAGGACCTAAATACTCAGAGCCGTCTTTTTCTACTTGCCGGGTAAGGAAAACCCTCGGAAAAGGTTCGTTTTTTATGCAAATATAAGGGTAGGTTTTATCATCTTTGAGCATGATATTGTAACGGGGCTGCCACTCTTTAATGAGAACATTTTCGAGCAGCAGGGCATCTTGCTCGGTTTCCACCACCACAAACTCCAATCGGGCAATTTTACTTACCAATATGCGGGTTTTACCATTTTCGTGCTGTTTCACAAAATAAGAGGCCACCCTTTTGCGCAAATCTTTTGCTTTGCCCACATAGAGCAGGTTATCCTCTTGGTCAAAATACTTATACACGCCCGGTTTATCGGGCAGGGTGGGCAGTATTTCTGTTTTTATGCGTTCGGTGTGGGTCATACAGGGTAGGGCTTAGTGTACAAGCTCTATAAATTGGTAAAAACAGCTTTTAGGCCGTATTGTTGCTGTTTCATCAGCGTTACTTTTTGGGTAGTATTTATTTCGTATCCCTGCTGCGTTTGGTAGATAAGGTTTTCAGAAAGTTGGTAAATAAAGTTTTCTACACGGTTGGTTATGCTTACTGTAGCAGGCGTAGTGGCATTACCCTCAAAAAGCAGGGTAATTTTTTGGGTTCGCAGGGCAGGGTCATTAGCGGCATAGGTAATTTGGGTTTTACCGGTTTGTTGCAGCGTATCGGCGGTATATTTACTTGTCCAGGCAGGTTTGTTAATATCGCTCATCATAAATAACGATAATTCTTTGTTCCAATCAACATCGGGCACTTGTTGTGTTTCCGTTTCGCCGTTTAAGGCAACCGTTTTTTGCAGGGCAGTTTTTTGGGCAGTTAATCGGTCAATTTCTGATTGGAAAAAAGATTGAAGATTGAAATAAAGCCGATTGCCCGATGCCGTTTCATTGCCCGATGTGCTGCCGCAGCCGGTAGCAAAAACAATTATTCCGACAAGTATAACCAAAAACGTAAAAGGTATAATGCGTTGCATTGAATAATTTGGGAGGTTTATGGGCAATTTAAATAAACAAATGGGCTTGGTTGCCTTCATTAAACAGCAGGTCTAACACAGTTACATGCGGCTCAAAGGGTGGGTAAAGCTGTTGGTAAGGGGGCAGGTGGTTGTATTGTAACCAAGTAACCGATATGTTAAGTTGCGAAAACAAATCAACATCTAAATACTCCATAGCCGCCTTACCCGATAAATACTCGGTAGCTCCTAATTGTTTACAAATATGGGCAAGTTTTTCCGATTTTGTACCTTTGAGTTCAAATTGAGAAGATAAAACTATAGGGGTTTTAATGTGGAGAAGGTTACAAATGGCGGCAATAAAAGTAAGATTAACCTGAGTTAGCAAGGTTTGGTTTGCCATTGACCGATACAAGTTTTCAAAAACAGGAGCTAAAGTGGCAAAATGCGGAGCTTTGGCATAATTCAGTTGCAGGGTTTTCCAGTGTCGGGCAGCCCAGCGCGGGTCTGCAATAGCAGTTTCATTAATTTTTTGCAGGTATTTACCCTTTGTTTGCACCGGTATAGTAAGCCACTGCAAACCAATAGGAGTTTTAATAAGGTTGCGGTTGCGCCAGTCGCGGCGGGTATATTGCACATCGTCATAAACCACAAACACATCGGCAAGGTTTATGGCATAAAAATAACCCCGCCAAGGGATATAATTAGGTTGTGTAATAAGAACTTTCAATTTGCAGTGTTAGCATTTGCTATTTTAACCCCCTTATAGATGTGCCGGCTGCCCAGGCATTTTCGGGATATTTCCAGTTAAACTCCGAAAAAGCAACACCCTGCCTATACAAAATGATAGCCAGTAGCACCGCTGAGGCGGTATTGATAGGCAATTCATCGGTATTAAACCACTCTAAACCATCGCATTTATCGGGTTCTTTGTTTACTATGGTACCTGCCCATTTGCTGGCATAAAAGAACAATTGCATAATTGATTCATTGTTCTTTTGCCTATGCATAACATGTACCATACGAAGGTCTTCATGTTTCAAAATGAGCCCTGCCTCTTCAAAACTCTCTCTTATGAGTGCATGTGTTACCGATTCGGTAGGCTCTACACGTCCGCCTACTAAACTGTAATTTCCCCCTTTATGCCGCGGACGCTTTAGCATAAGCAATTTGCCTTCGTGTTCTAATATAAGGCTAACTACGCAGGTGTGGTTATTTACTTTTATTGCGCCCAAATTAGCGGAAATTTAGTTGGTGGTTAATAAATGATGTTGTTAAAGGTAGTGTTATGGGCATGTTAAGTACCTAAAATAGGTCCGTTGCCTGCTTTATCCCAAATGCAGTATTCATTTACACAGTAGGGCAGCAAACTTTCTTTAATAAAAGCGCTAACGGCATGGGTTGCTTGGTGCGGATACAAAACATGCACATTGGGTCCGGCATCGAGCGTAAAACAAACAGGCAAGCCGGTTTGCTGCCTAAACTGCCTGATGAGGTTAATAACCGCTAAGGTATTGGGCTGCATAAGCATATACGAAGGCGTTGAACTCATCATTAAAGCATGAAGTTCAAGGGCTTCCAATTCTACCAGTTCAATAAAACCCTCAAGGTTGCCGGTTTGTAAAATGGTATGCAGTTTTTCAAGATGTTGGTTAGCCTGAGCGTAGCGAACCGGAGCATAAGGGTTGCCTTGCATAAGTGCATGACCTGCCCTGCTCGATACGCTTTTTTCGGATTGCGATACTATTAAAATGGTATCGTTAAAATTTTTGAAAACGGGGTGTAAATACTCCTCATAAGGTATGGCAAACTCCTGCGAAGCATGGGGAAGCAAACTACACTCACCCCAAAGAGCAGCCTGCGGATAAACGGAGCGGCAAGCGCTGCCCGAGCCAAGTCGGGCAATTCGGGAGGCTTTTTGCCAAAATTGCGCATCAAAATTCCCTGTAAAAACGCCCGATAGTTTTTGTTCAATGGTGCAAAGACAAAGCGCCAAAGCGCTCATGCCCGATGCCGAAGAAGCTATACCCGATGAGTGCGGGAAGGAGTTGTGCGAGTCAATTTTTACCTCATATCGGGATAAAAAAGGAAACTCGGTTTGCATAGAGGTTAAAAAGGAGGCTATTTTGCGGGCAAACTGCTCATTGGGTTTTCCCTCAAAAGTAAAATCCATGCGCACCTCATTAATTGAAGAGGCAGTTTTGGCAAGCGGCTCACAAGCAAATGTAGTGGTGGAAACCGATTTAGATAGGGTAAAACTTACCGATGGGTTTTGCGGGTATTGTGTGCCATACTTGCCCCAGTATTTTACCAGCGCTATATTTGAAGGGCTTATCCAAGTGGTAGAAACAGGCTGCATTGTAAATGGGTTAAAATTTCTCCTTTGGGGGTTATAGATACCTTGTTTTAGGTCAATATCGGCAAAGTTATTTTCTCCCCCCTCTCTCAAAGTAGGGGATAGTATAGGGTGTTTGTTTTTTCAAGGTTTTTAGTACATTTAGCATGAGCAATTGAGTATGTTTGCACGGTTATTATTGCTCATTCTCATTATCGGGTTCTTTATCGTTAATTTGCTCCGTATTTACTTTGGGAGTTGGCGGGTCATTATTGGGTTCTTTATCCCGTATAGGAGTTGGTATATTGTCTGGTTCGGCATTTTTTTGTGGGGTAAGCAGCGGGGTAGCAGAGTTGGGTTTAGTGTTTTTTTCTAAGGTTCGCACTACCTCATCTAAGCGGGGCATAAGGATAATTTCGGTACGGCGGTTACGGGCTTTACCTTCGGTAGTGGTATTTTCGGCAACAGGAAAAAACTCGCCTCTTCCCGATGCCAAAATTCGGGTAGCGCTGATGCCGTATGCTTCGCTTAGTAATCGGGCAACGGTGGTGGCGCGATACACACTTAAATCCCAGTTATCTTTGTAAACGGCGGTTTTAATAGGTACGTTATCGGTATGTCCTTCTACGGTAATATCAATTTGCTGATTTCGGTTCAATGCTTCGGCAAGTTTGGCAAGGGCATTTTTACCGGTTTCGTTCAGTGTTATATCGCCCGATTGGAACAACAAATTTTCGGACAAAGAAACATATACCTTTCCATTGCGCCGCTCTATCTGTAAATCTTCCGATGAAAAATCAATCAATGCTGCCCGCAGGTTATCTACCAGCGCTCTTTGGGCAGCCTCTTTGCGCTCCATAGCCATTTGGAGTTCTTGTAGCATTTGCTCGCGCTCGCGCATTTGCATTTCCTTGTCGTAGAGTTCCTTTTCCTGCTGCCTTAGTTGGTTGCGGGTTTGGTTTAGCTGCTCGCTTAGGGCAATGGCATTTTGGGTGCTGGTAGCTTTAAGGGTGGCATATTGCTCATTCAGGTTGCGGTAAGCCATACCGCAGGTAGCAGTATCTGTTTTTAGCTTTTTTACCATACCTTCTAAGTTATCTATACGCTGCTGTGCATTAATGCGGTCGGCAAAAGCGGTATTGCGCTCGTGTTCCATATTGCGGAATTTTTTGGCAGAAACACAAGAGCCCATAAGCAAAGCAAAGCCCGTAAGGACGACCATAACAGCGCATAAACGTATATGACCAAAAGAAAACATAAGCAGGTTTTAAGGGTTGGGTATTTTTGACCTGCAAAAGTAAGGTAAATTTTGAAACTTTACCGTTATGCCGGTTTACAGTTTTACCCAATTGGCTTTGGCATAAGGTATTGCCGGTAAATCTTGCTGAAATACTTTTTAAGGTTGCCCCAGTTCTCCAATGCTCTCTAAAGCGCTAATGAATAAGGCACAAACTAATACTGGGGCTAAGAGAGCGTTACATAATTGGCTTATTGTGCTTTTGTACAGCCTAAATATGCTGCAAAGTTAACCAGCTAAATACTATTAGGGACTAACTCAAAAAAAAACGGCTACCGAGACTTTTTCCCGATAGCCGCCGCTAATAATACCTAAACTAAACTACACTAAGCTGAAAAATACTACTTCCTTAGTTATTTACAATAATTTGTGCACCCAATGCTTGAGCGCCTGTGCCGGCTAAGAAACCTTTGGCAAATACGGTATAAATTTTACCGGCTTCAAGCGTAATGGCAGGCAAAGTAAGAGCAACCGTTTGGGTGCCGGCAACGCGTACTTCTAAATTATAGACGCCGGCATTTAACGGAGTAAACGTTGATGACTCTTTAAACGCTACATTGGGGAAAACAACAGCGCCGCCATTGGCAACAGCTATATCTACCGCAGGAGCATCGGGGCTTAAGTGGATAAAGCGAACATGAGCTTTGCCCTGAGCCGGTGCAGTAAGATCATCGTTAAATAAAATAGGTTCAATGTTA
Source organism: Bacteroidetes bacterium UBA2322 (assembly GCA_002345145.1). Taxonomy (GTDB): domain Bacteria; phylum Bacteroidota; class Bacteroidia; order Chitinophagales; family UBA2359; genus UBA2359. The sequence goes on along the minus strand of DDVC01000101.1, from coordinate 15,262 downwards.
GCAACAGCGTTGCCTGCAAAAGCAGAATAACTTTTACCGGCTTCTAAATTAGGTGTGTTAAAGTTGAGAGCGGTAACCACAGGATTTGAGCCGGCTACATTTACCTTTACATTGCGCACACCGGGCATTACGTCTAAATAAGCGCTGTTATTAGGAAAAGTGAGGGGAGCGCTGTTTACTTTGGTGTCATCAACCAATACATCTACACCGGGCGCATCGGGCGAGGCATGAATAACCATTACCCTTGCTTTGGGGTCTTCTTGGTCGTCGTCGTCATCGCAGCCGGTAGTAAATAAAACGCTGCTTACACTAAACACTAAGGCAAAAATCCAAAAAAACTTGTTCATAAGTTAATCTGTTTTGAAAAGGTGATTTAAGAATGTACAAACAACATGGTTGCTCAATTTTTGTTTAACTTTTTTGTAAAAAAATTCCACAAAACGAAAAAAAAATTTCCAAACCCATTCAGTAATCACCATTTAAGGCATAAGACTGCATTGTTTACATAATTAGTTGTAATTTTGCCGCCAAACCAAAATCATTCAGCGCATGAATATTAAGGTAGATCGTTTATCAAAATTATACGGCTCACAGTTTGCCGTAAATAACATTTCGTTTGAAGTAAAAAGTGGAGAAATTTTAGGTTTTTTGGGTCCAAACGGGGCAGGTAAAACCACTACCATGAAAATTATTACCTGTTTCATGGCTCCCAGCGAGGGCGATGTACGCATGGGCGAGTACTCTATTTTAACCGATGCCGAAACGCTAAAAAAACGCATTGGCTACCTGCCCGAAAACAACCCGCTTTATTTGGATATGCCCGTAATAGAGTACCTTGCTTTTTCGGCAGCCATACAAGGCGTGGCTCCGGCGCAGGTAAAACCGCGCATTAAAGAAATGGTGAGGCTGTGTGGCTTAGACAAAGAAAAGCACAAAAACATTGGCGAATTATCAAAAGGATACCGCCAAAGGGTAGGGCTTGCACAAGCCATGATACATGACCCCGATGTTTTAATTCTTGACGAGCCTACTACCGGTTTAGACCCTAACCAAATTGTAGAAATAAGGGAGCTTATAAGGGAATTGGGAAAAGAAAAGACGGTTATTTTCAGTACCCACATTTTGCCCGAAGTAGAGGCAACCTGCAATAGGGTTATCATTATTAACGATGGTAAAATAGTAGCCGATGGCGCACCCAGCGAACTGCGCAAACAGGCAAGCGGCGCCGAAGTAAGCAAACTTAAAATAGAAGACGGCAACCCTACCGATGTTTTGCAAAAGCTGCGCTCCATTGAAACAGCCGCCTTGGTTGATTTTGATGGACGTACCTTTACCTTTGAAAGCAAAAAAGGGGAAACCTCACGCCGTCAAATTTTTCAACTTTGTGTGCAAAATAACTGGGTACTTACCGAGCTTTCTCCCATAGAGCGCGACCTTGAAGAGGTATTCCGCAATGTTACCATGGGTTAAAAGCAAAACTTTTTTTCACCTATAAACAGTTAAATTTATTTACCAATGAACAAAATAATGGTTATAGCCCAACGCGAGTTAGGCACCTTTTTCGATTCGTTGATTGCCTATATCTTGCTGGTCGTATTCTTAGGGTTCAGTGGTTTTTTTACATGGCTCTACGGATCCGATGTGTTCCTTTCGGGGCAGGCAAGTATTCAGCCGTTTTTTTCAGTAGCTTATTGGACACTTTTTTTCTTTATACCCGCCCTTACCATGAAAATGTTTGCCGAAGAAAAAAACACCGGTACCATAGAGTTACTACTAACCAAAGCCGTTACTGACCGGCAAATTATTTTGGGCAAGTTTACCGCCTGCCTGTTGCTGGTACTGATTGCCATATCTTTTAGCTTGCCTTGGTATTTTATTGTGTGGTGGTTGGGTCCGGTTGATCATGGTGCAGTGTGGTGCGGTTATTTAGGTTTACTGCTCATGAGTAGCGCATACATAGGTATAGGGCTTTTTGCCAGCAGCATCACCAACAGCCAAATAGTAGCCTTTTTGCTGTCGTTACTCATCGGGATATTTTTCCTCATCTTATTTCAGGTATTGGCAAACAGCATGTCGGGTATTTTATCCTCCATTTTTGATTACCTCAGCATTTCTACGCATTTTGAATCCATGAGCAGAGGGGTAATAGATACTAAAAATGTGTTTTACTTCCTTTCTATTGCAGGCATTTGTTTAGCTGCCACCGAAGCCATTTTGTCGCGCCGTAAAATAATGGAATAACCCAACTTTTTTTACCCTCAAAACACCAATGGTATGGGAGGCTCGTTAAATATAGGAAAATTAGCAGGCATTAAAGTATATGTTCATTGGACATTTATGCTGCTCATTGCTTACATTGTATATAATGGCTATTCATCGGGTTTACAAACTACCGGCGTTTTGTATAATATACTACTGGTATTGGCAGTGTTTACCTGCGTGGTCTTGCATGAGTTGGGTCATGCCCTTGCTGCCCGCCGATACGGTATTGGCACACGCGATATAACCTTGCTGCCCATAGGTGGAGTTGCCTCCTTAGAAGCCATACCCGAAAAACCCAAACAGGAATTGGTAGTAGCCATTGCCGGTCCCATGGTAAACGTATTGATAGCATCTGTTTTGTGGCTTTTTGCCTCACTTGCCCTGAGTGGTGAGTTGTTTCAGCCCGAAAACATAGAAAATACCCTGCAAAACCTCAGTTTTCCTACGTTTATAGTGAGCCTTATTATGGTAAACGTAATGCTCATTTTGTTTAATGCCATACCGGCGTTTCCTATGGACGGCGGTAGGGTATTGCGTGCAGTATTGGCAATGACCATGGATAGGGTAAAAGCCACCCAAATTGCCGCCCGCATTGGGCAGTTTATTGCAGTGCTGTTTGTATTGGGAGGGCTGTTTTATGTAAAAAACCCGTTCCTTATCCTCATCGGGGTATTTGTATTTTTAGGCGCATCGGCAGAAGCGCAGGCAGTTGTTACCGGTTCGGTGTTGAGTGGTTTTAAGGTAAAAGATGCCCTGCGCTCCCGATATACCGTTTTGCCGGCATCTGCCACCATAAAAGAAGCTGTTGCCGAACTGCTTGCCGGTTCTGACCAAGATTTTTTAGTTGCCAATGAAGGAGCTATTGCAGGTGTTTTGCGCCGCAAAGACCTTATCAGAGCCCTTGCCGAATTTCCTAACGAAACCGATGTGCAAACCATTGCCCCATTTATAGAAAGCAACCTGCCCTACCTAAAACCCGATAACGACATTAAAGACATTTACCCCATGATGCAGCAAAGCGGTTTTACCCTGCTGCCCGTATTAGACGAACAAGGAAATCTTGCCGGCGTTTTAGACATTGATAACCTTACCGAATTTATTATGATACGGTCTGCCATTTTGGAAGGCAAATAACTCCTGACCTTTTACTTGACACTACTTTACCTACCTGTTTTTTTTTCATTATCCACATCAACTAACCATAACCCCTCTGACTATGCTGACTAAAAGCGCTGTTCAGTTGCGAATTTTGCTTATTGTAGCCATTGCCGTTTTGCTGAACATTTTATTTAGCAAATTTTTTATGCGCCTCGATTTTACCGGCGATAAACGTTACACCCTCAGCAGAGCTACTAAAAATATACTCCGCGATTTGCAAGAGCCGGTAACGGTTACTGCCTATTTTTCTAATGATCTGCCGCCACAAATAGAAAAAGTGCGCTCCGATTTTCAGGATTTATTAGTAGAATATGCCAACCGCTCAGGCGGTAAAGTGGTGTATGAATTTGTAAACCCCAATGAAAATCAGGAAAAAGAAATGGAGGTTGCCCAACAAGGCATACAGCCCCAAGTAATAACTGTAAGAGAAAGCGACCAAGTAAAACAACAACGCGTATATTTGGGCGCTAAGGTTTCTTATGGCGAAGCAGGCTCTTCCGATATTATTCCGGTTATACAGCCCGGCGCTGCTATGGAATATGCTCTTTCTACTGCCATTAAAAAACTATCGGCTACCAACAAGCCTTATCTTGGTTTTGTAACCGGACATGGTGAAACTTCTATCCGAGCCATACAACAAGCAGCACAACAGCTTAATGTATTATATAACATAGAACCGGTAATACTTGCCGATACTACCCAGTACGATAAATATAAAGCGCTGGTAATTGTAGCCCCTACCGACTCGTTTGCCCAAGCAGAGCTGGTGCAGTTAGACCGGTTTTTATCTTCGGGCAAAGGTCTTTTAATTGCCCTGAACCGCGTGGTGGTAGATTTACAGCAAGCCGCTGCCAATCCGGTAAGCACTGCCTTAGAAGGGTGGTTGGCTAAAAACGGCGTATTGGTAAACGAAGATTTGGTTATTGACGAAAAATGCGGCAATATAACCGTGCAGCAGCAGCAAGGCTTTTTTATGTTTAACCAGCAAATACCTTTTCCGTACTTGCCCCGTATAGACCGATTTACCGAACACCCCATTACGCGGGGCATAGAAATGGTTATGCTACCTTTTGCAAGCTCCATTAACTTAGAATCCAAAAATCCGGCGGTTACCTATACGCCGTTGGTTGTATCATCGGGCAGGTCGGGTGCCGAAAAGCCGCCTATCACTTTTGATGTGCAGAAAAATTTAGCCGGTTATGAGTTTTACACCAAAAACCTCATTATGGCTGCGGCATTAGAAGGCGAAATATCGGGCAGTACCCCTTCTAAATTGGTTGTTTTTTCTGATGCTGACTTTTTTATAAACGGCGAAGGCGAACGCGGTCAACAACAACAACCCGATAACATCAACCTATTTGCCAATGGTATTGACTGGCTTGCCGATGATACCGGCTTAAACGAACTGCGCACAAAAGGCGTAACATCGCGCCCCATTAAACGCGAACTCTCAAAGGGCGAGGTGCAAGCCGTAAAAACAATCAGTTTTTTGCTGCCCTTAGTTTTAGTTATTCTGTACGGCATTATCCGCTCGCGCCGCCGCAAATCGCAAAAACGCATTTGGGAAATAGAGCGGTACTCGTAATAAACTCCCAATAACATATTTCTGTATTAAAAAGCGCATTGGTGCAAAACCGATGCGCTTTTTGTTTAGGTGGGTTGGTTATATATTCTGTACCGCACCATTAACTTATCTCAAATTATTGGTAGTTTTGCCTACATTTCCGCTACTTTTCTTACCTTGTGCCAAAGCAGTTAATTCCCCCTTTTTTAAACATACACCACAAACTCACCCACTCATGAGCAACTTTTACAGCTATTTGTACAGCAGTATTTTTATGCTTGTAGTAATGGCATTGCCTGTTTTGGCACAGCCCACCGGCATTAATTTGGTAACCTTTTCTACCGGATACTCTCGTCCGCTATCTATTGAAAACTGCGGCGATGAACGGTTATTCATTGTGCAACAACGAGGGTTAATTGTCATTTGCGATTTACAGGGCAATAAACTGCCCACCCCATTTTTAGACCTTACAGGCGTGGTAAACCAAACCGGCAATGAGTGCGGTTTGCTGGGTTTAGCTTTTCACCCAAATTATGCTACTAACGGATACTTTTATGTAAATTATACAGCAGGCAGCAGTTGTGGCACCAGTTATGTGGCTCGTTACTCCCGAAGCGCAGGCAACCCCAACCTTGCCGACCCTGCCAGTGCAGTTATTTTGTTTACCCTCACGCAGCCTTACAGCAACCATAACGGCGGAAACATGGAGTTTGGACCCGATGGTTACCTCTATATCGGTTTTGGTGATGGAGGCAGCGGCGGCGACCCCGAAAATTATGCCCAAACTACTGCTTCCCGATTGGGCAAGATATTGCGCATAGATGTAAACAGCGGCTCGCCCTATGGTATTCCGCCTACCAACCCTTTTGTGGGCAACTCCGCTTATGCACCCGAAATTTGGGCTGTGGGTGTGCGCAACCCCTGGCGGTTTAGTTTTGACCGCGCCAATGGCAATATGTGGATGGGCGACGTGGGGCAAGGAGGCTGGGAAGAAATCAATTTTGCGCCCGCCGGCGCAGGTGGGCGCAATTACGGTTGGAAATGTTATGAAGGCAATGTCACTTATAGCGCAGGCGCTTGCAACAGCGGTATTACCTATACTTTTCCGGTATTTGTATATCCGAGCGACGATGAAAATAACAATGGCTGCTCTGTAACCGGCGGGTTTGTTTACCGTGGCGTACAGTTTGGCAATATGCACGGGGCATACCTTTTTGCCGATTATTGCTCAGGTAAATTTTGGACTACCAATGCCGATGCTGCCGGCGCTCCGCCTTTTACCTTTACCCAAATTTTAGACGGCAATAATTTTCAGTTTGGCGGATTTGGTGAAGATGTATATGGCGAACTCTACGTAGCAGCAACGGTTTCATCGGGGGTAATTTACCGCATCGAATCTACCAACTGTGCCCCCTTAGCCCGTATTACCAATTCTACCCCGCCTGCTACCCTCTGCCAGGGCGATGTTTATACCCTGCAAGCCCTATCAGGACAAGGATTTAGCTACCAGTGGCGGTTAAACGGGCTGGATATTTTAGGCGCTACCAACGCCACTTACAATGCTACCCAAAACGGCGCTTACTCGGTAAGGGTAATTAAAACACCCTCGTGTACTGCCACCTCAGCAGTTACTAACTTAGTATTTAAAACCACCCCCAACCCCGTTATTACCGGCGAAACCGATGTTTGCGATGATGGTACTACCCAATATACCTACTCCGTACAAAATACACCCGGCTACCAGTATAACTGGAGCATTACCTCCGGCAACGGTGCAATAGTATCGGGGCAGGGCACTGCCGCCATTACCGTGGTTTGGAACAGCGGAACCGCCGGTATTGTGGCAGTAGAGGTTATTAACCCATAAGTTGGGGATTTTTTTTGTTAATAAGTGGCTTTACACACCGCTACCCCTCCCCTACTTTTGTAACAGCACAAACAATTCATTACCGGCTCTGGGCGGTATAGAGTTATAGCAGGTTTCTAAATAGACCGATGCAAACAGTGGTTCAAAATAGGTAAGGTACTCTGCTCTACTCCCGCCAAAGGGCGGATGGTCTTCATTAAGCGGAATGTTGAACAACACACCTGCTAATTTACCGCCGGGTTTAAGTAATTGATGTACATGCTGCGCATATTGAGTACGCAAGGTGGGGTTGATGGCACAAAAAAATGTTTGTTCCACAATAAGGTTATACTGACCGGAGTGGGCAAAAAAATCGGCACAAATGAGGCGATTTTCTGGAAAATCGGGAAATTGTGCTTTAAAAAGTTCCAACGGTGGTTTTGCCCAATCGAGCAAAAAAACATGGGTAAACCCTTGTTGGTGCAAATAGGCGGCTTCGTGGGCATTACCACAGCCGGGTATTAAAATTTGCAGGTTTTTATCAGAAAGTTGGTCAAAATACGTTTTAAGGGGCGTACTTATTGCGCCCACGTCCCAACCGGTAGCCTGCTCTTGGTATCTTTTTTCCCAAAAATTAGCGTTCAACTCTATCATGTGGGCAAAAATCGTACATTTGCTACAATTTTGCAACTAAATCTACTAATTCTTCACTTAAAAACACAAGAAATGGAAAGTAATAATCGTCAAGCCATTTTTATTGGGGTAATTGCCCTGTTGTTTCTGCTTAACATGTTTTTACTCTATCAAAACCAACGCCTGCGTAGCCAACACAAAGACACGGTTCAGGTTATGGAAACCGAAAAAAACACCCTTCAAGCCGATTTTGACCGCACTATTGCCGAGTTGGAACAATACAAATTAGACTCGGAACAAAAAACCACCGAAATTACCGACCTTGAGGGTAAAATTGACGAGCAAAAACAAGAAATTGCCAAAATTCTATCTAAAAGTAATGCCTCTGCAAGTGAACTAAAAAAAGCCCGACAATTGATTGAGGGTTTGCGCACTTCTGCCGATGATTATAAAAAACAAATTGAAGCGCTCACTTTCCAAAACCAGCAACTCCAACAAGAAAATACCGGCTTAAAAGGCACCATTTCTGAAAAGGAACAAACCTTGCAACAAAAAGAGGCTTCGCTGGCTCAAGCAGAAGCCGAAAAGGCAGAATTGGCAAGCGCTAAACAAACGCTATCGGAACAAAAAGACCAACTTAGCTCTACGGTTAAGCGAGGTTCGGTTATGCAGGCTGCCAATATCACCGGCATGGCAGTAGATGTACGCAAAAGCGGTAAGGAAGTAGCTACCAGCCGCGCCCGAAAAGCAGACCAACTCAAGGTTTGTTTTGATGTTTTGCGCAACCCTATTGCCAAACCCGGTCGCAAGGAAATTATGCTTCGCATTATTAGCCCGCAGGGCGATGTTTTATCGGTTGAATCGATGGGTTCAGGCGTATTTACCGAGGGCGAAACCGGCGAACAAATGAAATACACTACTAAAGCTGCCATTGACTACCAAAACCAATCGGAAAACTACTGCATGTATTGGGAACAAAACTCTTCCTTTATAAAAGGCAACTACACCGCCGAAGTGTATAACGATGGTTACCTGATAGGCAGTGGTGGATTTACCATTAAATAAACTACAATATAACGCAATCTATAAACAAAGCAAGGCATGGAGTGAATTGTGTTTTTCATTCCGTGCCTTGCTCGTTTACGTGGCAACTTTAGTTTTAAATTTGTTTACCACCAAACACCGGCACATGCGTTTCTCATGGTTTCAAGTGGGGCAATACCTGAAATATTTAACAACAGCCCGAACCAAATACTATATACACTCCCCTTTTGTGTATGAACTATGCGAACAGGTTATTTACGACCGGCGTTTGTATTATGCTTTTGAAACCATTGAACAATTGCGCCTTAAATTGCTAAAGAGCGAAAAAATTATTGAAGTAATAGACTATGGCGCAGGCTCCACAACCGGTAAACTGAACAAACTCAGGAGCGTTCAAAATATTACCAAATTTGCCGCTACGCCGCCCAAAGTGGGCAGGCTGCTGTTTAGGTTGGCAAATTACCTTAAACCGATTAGCTTGCTCGAACTGGGCGCTTCGGTAGGTTTGGGTACGCTGTATATGGCGGCGGCAAACCCCAATGCCATGCTTACTACCATAGAGGGCTGCCCCAATACTGCCAAAATTGCACAACAAAACTTTACCTCACTTAAAGCAACCAATATCTGCCTCAGCATCGGGAATTTTGACCACGTTTTACCCCAAATACTGCCCGAAATTGACCGGTTAGACCTTGTTTTTATAGATGGTAATCATCGTTTTGAACCTACCGTGCGTTATTTTGAAGCGTTATTGCCCAAAATGCACCCCAATTCAGTGATGATTTTTGACGATATTCACCTCTCACCCGATATGCTCAAGGCATGGAATACTATTCAAAATCACGCTACAGTTACCCTCACCATTGACTTGTTTAAAGTGGGACTGGTGTTTTTTAGACAGGATAGAGCAAAGGAAAACTTTACCCTTTTCTTTTAAGTTAGCGATGCGTGTACAAACGCACAACCGTGCATCCGTACCATTATGAGTTAAGCGTTTGTTCCACCTGCCTATTGCCAAATACTATTAGCCAACAAAAAAATGTGCAAGGTTGCTTACCCAATCATGGTTTTACTTTAAAACTTAGAAAAGCCTGTTTACCTTTGCCTTTTTATTGCAGGGCAACACTAATGCGTTAATGACCATTGCCCTACACACCCCCCAAACCCAGAGCCGATTTATTCCGTCCTACACGCTATTTTTCTGAAAAAAAACAGGCATTATCACCCTATAAATGCACCCTAAAACCTTGAAAAACGGACAATATAAACTCCCCCCTTCTTTGAGAGGGAGCTGGGGGGGAGAACAAACCGGCTCTGCCCCAAACCGCTCTTTATTAGGCATGTATTTTTCTAAACTTTCTATCATTGCGTTTTTGCATTGCATTTTTGTGTTATTATTTCTCGTTAGCACATCATTATTGCATGCGCAAGAACTTCCGCCGGTAAATCCTTCTGCACAAACCATAGCAACCGGTTCTTACCTTATTCCACTTGACGAGGCAAAACAATCGGTAAACATTTTTGATGCAGCTACGGGGCTTTCATTTTCCGGACTTAACCTTAGCGCCTACGGCTTGGTTTATCATTTGCTGCAAAACCAGATACCGGTAAAATGGGTAATCCTTACCCCCAAAGGAAAAGATGCGCCCGATTTTTCGGCTAATGTAACCCGTGTTTTTCCATTGGCACAACCGCCGGCTACCGAAAGTTTTATAAGCAGCGCTTTTGTTATAGACCTTGCCGATATTAACGGCGCAGTATGTAATCCGCAAAATACCCCGCAACTGCCCGATGTGGCAACCCTGATTGCCAATTTTGGCAACAATGTGGCTGTTTACCGCCTCAATAACACTGCCTCCCTTAATGTGCGCTACACCCTTCGCTATCCGCCTCAAATAGGTATTATGAACAACGCCGGCAGCAATTTTGCCGATTTTGCACAAACATTTGATGCTGCCAACATACCTTATGCCCTGCTATCTAATGCCGATTTTATAGCCAACTCTGCCTGTTATACGTACATCTTGCAACCTAATGCCACAGCCGGACTGAATGTAACGGGCGCTTTTGTGCCTACGGTAAACAGTTTTTTGAGCGGCGGTGGTAATTTATGGGTGCAATCGGAAATGGCTTTGGGTTTAGAAAATTCGGGGTTTATTATGAGTACTGCCGGATTAACACAACTAAACCCCATTATTAACCCACCATACAGCTATTTGGGCAATAACCTGCCGGTTATGCAGTTTGAAGGCAGTTTTCCATCGGGTGTTTCGGGTAGTTTGGGCACTTTTAGCCTTTTGCCCGGCAGTTCTTGGCGACCCATTACTTTTACCTACATGCTGGTAACTTCGCCTGTGGGTGTAAACCAGATTTTTATGACCGGCGCCGATGTTAATGCGACATCGGCAGGCGGCAACCTTTATTACTGCGGCGGCGATGCCTTTACCCTTTCTGCCGTTCCATCGGGGGTTGCTACTGCCGGTCAGGTTATTCAGGCGCAAAGATTGTTTTTAAATGCCGCCTTTATTCCGGCGGGTATCAATTATGTATGTGCCGGTAACGATGTATGTATTTGCGCAGACAATTCGGTAACATTGGGCTGCACTACCGGCGGCAGTTTAGGTATTGGCGATGTTGTATGGAGCCCAAGCGCCGGTTTAAGTTGCACAGACTGCCCTAATCCGGTGGCTTCGCCGGCTGTAACTACTACTTATACCGTTACCTCCATTTTATCGGGCTGTAATGTATCTGACCAAGTTACGGTTACGGTTATTCAGGAAAAACCGCAGGTATCTAACATTAAACTCACTTGTAACCCTTCTAAAACTGCTTTTACCGTTAGCTTTACCATATCGGGTGGCGATGCTGCGTCTTATAACGTTACCGGAAACACGGGCACCCTCAATGGCAACGAATTTATCAGCGACCCTATTCTGAATAGTGTGCCGTATTCCTTTGCTGTTTCTGACTCTTACCACTGCGAAACTATTGTGAGCGGCTCGTATAACTGCCAACTTTGTTTGCCTACTGCAACCCTTTCGGGTGGCGGAAGCGCTTGTATAGATGATATTGGCGGCGGTTTACTGCTGCCCATAACCCTTACCGGACAAGCGCCCTGGCAAATTAACTACGCCATTAACGGCATTACCCAAACGCCGGTGGTGGCAACTACTGCCACAAATTTTGCCATTAATGCTACCCAAAGTGGCGTTTACTCTCTTGTTTCGGTAGAAGATGCTTTTTGTTTGGGTATAACATCGGGCACGGCTGCCGTAAGTGTTACGCCTGTTCCGCTGCTGGAACTGGGGCAAGATATTACCCTGTGCCAAGGGCAAACTATTACCTTGCAAGCAAACATACCCAATGGCTCTTACTTGTGGCAAGATGGCTCTACCGGCGCTACTTATACCACAGCAGTTAGCGGGGTTTACTACCTACAGGCTACCCATGAATGTGGCATACTGACCGACTCGGTAAGGGTTACAGTTGAAAATTGCCTGCCGCCGGTTTGCAAACCCATTGTGCCTACTGCTTTTTCGCCTAATGCCGATGGGGTGAACGATTTTTTTAAGCCCGTTTTTAACTGTGAGGTGAGTTTTTTCTTTTTCCAAATTTTTGACCGATGGGGCAGACAGGTTTACGAAAGTACCGACCCTACTACCGGCTGGAACGGCACATATAAAAATGAAACCCTACCACTGGGGCTTTATGTTTGGAAATTAACCTACCAATTTGCCGAAGATGCCGATGACCCCCCACGTATTGCTAAGGGTAATGTAGCGCTGCTTTGGTAGTATTTGGTGGGTGATGCAATTTGGATGATAACCGTGTGCCCCCTCCGGCAAAACAGCTATCCCCATTTTGTTATCTGTGCCATTTGGACTGATTGCCAAGCTGCTTAAAATAACGTGGGGTTGGAGTTGTGAGCTTGTGCAAAGGCTTGCTGCAAAAGGATTTTAGACAGGTGGGGATATGTTTTGGTGCGCTGAACCTTGTTAATCGGGCATTTAACATGATGGCTACCTATATTTTGGTGCGCTGCACCTATCTAAATCCAAACGCGCCATTTTATAGCTGTTGGTGAGTAGCACACAAGGGGCAGCGCCCTTCAATATTGGTAGAACAGATGCGTACCTTGTTTATTATTTTGATGTTTTTGAGAAACATATTATTGGGCTTATTTGGTAATGCATAAAGTTAATAACTTCTTTTGGTATTACTTGTGTTGTTTTAAAATTACCCCTTACCACATTTTTACCGGCACTTTTACTGTAAGCATGATATTGCGCCCTTGTTCGGGCAGGTTTAAGATGCGAAAGCGGCTTAGGTGGTTCATGTAGGCGGTGTTAAAAATGTTTTGTACGCGCAGGTTTAATTGCAGGGCATATTTACCCCAGCCCAAGGTAGCGCCGGTAGCCAAATGAAACAGGTTATAACCCGGGGTGGCGGCTTCGTTTCGGTCGGTCCGATTTTGAGGGGCAACCCATTGATGTTCGGCGGCTATGAATACTTCTTTTACCCATTTGGCAGGCAGATGCGGAAAGGTAAAATCGGCTTGGTTGTAAACCGAAAACGGAGGGGTAAAGGGTAAGGGCAAACCGCTGGTAAGGTTTACATTATATACATACTGTGCGGCGGTTTCTACATGAAAAGCATCAACAGGGTGATACTCTACTTGCCACTCAAAACCGGTATGTACGGCATTGGCTTGGGTGTAGCGGTAAATTTGCCCCGCATCGGGCAGAAGGGAAAAGGAGCCGGTGGGTCGCAAAAAAATGTAGTTATTAAAGTAATTAAAGTAGGGCGAAAACTCAATTACCCAGTGCGAACTTTTGAGCATTAGGGCGGCGTCTAACTGGTATCCGCTTTCTGATTTTAGGGTGGGCGTGCCTTGCTCGTGCCTGAATGTGCCATGATGTACGCCGTTTTGACCAAGTTCTACGGGCGCCGGAATGCGAAACGACTTGCTGAAATTTAGTTTTATGTTGAGCAAATCATTGGGGTAATAACTGAACCCTGTGGCGGCAGAGTAGTTGTAAAAATGCCGGTTTATATCGGGAACTCTTTCTTGAAATCCTATAATGGTGGTATCGTTGGCATAAACGGGCAAGGTAAATCGGGTTATATCTATTTTCCCGTAATCGAGCCTAATACCGCCGCTAAGGGTCATAATTTGTCGGAAATGTTTTTCGGCAGTGGTAAAAATACCGGTTTGGAGGTTGGTAAAATTGGGCAATAAAAATTCAAATCCGCCCCGTTTGTTGTGCTGTGCCTGCATCTGAAAACCGGCAGTTGTTTTAAGGTTGTTGCCATAGTACCGGTTGTAGCGGGTGTTTAGGGTAATGGTTTGCAACCTAAGAGCATGAGCCAATGTACCTTGGGGGGCAGGACCCAAACCGTGCAGGTGCGGGTAAGATTCCTCGCGCCGGTAGTTGTTTTGGTAGCCAATATCGGTATTAATAGATTGGTTGTTGAACACTACTTTTAGGTTTACAATAGCTTTTAGGTGATGAGTAACCTGACGTGGAATATCGCGGTTGCGAAGGTTGCCATCGGTATTTAATTGGTAAGAACGCGGAATACCAATAGCGCCTACAAAAAAACCGGCTTCTTGTGCAAAATTGCTAACTACCGCCTGCACATTACCCCACTTGCCGGCTGTGCCCACTACGCCCGATATGGTTTGTTCATTACCGGCGGTGTTTTTTAATCGGTTATTATAAATGGGCAATACATAACCATTGTAGGTAAATTGGGTTGCCGGCACGCGGTAATCGGCAAATGACTGTTCCGAAAATCGGAATTTCATAAACTGATGTCCTTTATTGCCCGATACTGCTACCGATGTGCCTAAGTGGTTATTATTGTTTCGGTATAAACCGGTTATTTCTGCCTGCAAACTTTTACCCATAGCAGGCATAGGAGGCGCTATAATGTTTACCACTCCTCCCAACGCATCGGAACCATACTGCAACGATGCCGGACCTTTAATAACCTCTACTTTTTCAATGCTAAACTGGTCTATTTCTAAGCCGTGGTCGGTTCCCCATTGCTGCCCCTCTTGTTTTATGCCTTGGTCGTTTACCATTACTCTGGCGCCATACAGCCCTCGTATTACAGGCTTGGCAATGCCTACGCCGGTGTTCATGGCAGTAAGACCGGGTATTTTTTCTAACGTATTAACAAAAGTGTTGCCGTAGTTTTTTTCTAAAAACACTTTATCGGCAACATCTATGGTAAGCGATTGCTCTTTTTTGCCCGATTTCAGTATATCGCCCACTACTTCTACCGCCGCCAAATCAACGGCATACGGAGGGAGGTAAAAATCAAAGTGATTACTTTTTGAGCTAACCTGCACAAGGGTATCTACCGCAGTATAACCCAACATGCGCACTTGTAAACGCCACTCGCCCAACGGCACATTTTTTATGGCATAAGCCCCATACACATCAGATACGCCATAATACGTACTTTGGGGTATTACCACCGTTGCTCCCGGAAGCGCCTCATGTGTTTTAGCGTCAAAAATATGCCCGCTTACCATAATAAGCGCCGATTTTTGCCCAAACACAGCAAAACTCAACAATAATAAAAATGAAAAAAGGGGTTGTTTTAATCGGGCAAAAAGAAAGAATGTTGGGTAACTGTTCGGCATTATGCAACTTTGTTGCAAAGATACACTATTTATGCTACAAATTACTAACTCTTGTGTGTAAGACAATGATAAATCTTGCAAAGACGTAAAGACGCAAAAT
>DDVC01000240.1:3211-22820 GCA_002345145.1 Bacteroidetes bacterium UBA2322 | reverse complement strand
AGCTCCGGTTTTGAGGTATATAACACCGAAAAAAATCCCCGACCACTACCCGCAGTACCCATAATCCTTCGCCTTTCTGATGGCGACCTCAGCGGCGAAATGAAAGTAAAAGTACAACCTGTAGAATCTGCCACCGGCTATCAAGCCCGCTACTCCCAAGACGATTTTGGAATAGACACCCGTTGGCAACTTACCGGCGCCTCTACCAGTACCACCATCCTCTTAAAAGACCTTCTGCCCGGCAAATATACCTGGGTACAAGTACGCAGTTTCAACAGCCAAGGCAACAGCGAATGGAGCGAC
Organism: Bacteroidetes bacterium UBA2322; assembly: GCA_002345145.1. Taxonomy (GTDB): domain Bacteria; phylum Bacteroidota; class Bacteroidia; order Chitinophagales; family UBA2359; genus UBA2359. The sequence continues at coordinate 22,517 of DDVC01000240.1, read as the reverse complement.
CCCGCCCGTTTAATGACAAGGTAAAGTATTGCCCAACCCCCACAACCAAAAAACACAAACCGCCTTAATGGGTAAAAAACATTAAAGGTGGTTTGTGTTTTTTTGTGTAAGAAAAATTTGGTGGAGTGGGATACACCATTCACATTTACCTTGTTTTTTAGGGTGGTTTGGTGGGTAACTACTAAAACCTGCCTATAAAACCCCCAACAAAATGGGAGGATAAAGTGTAGTTGTAATAAAATTTCACCCTAACCGCTTGCAAATGTCAGAGAAACCTGCTACCTATTTTTGATAAAACAATTTAACCCTAATAAAAATGGAGGTTGCCGGCAAACAAAATTAATAAAATGTAAGCGCCAAGAATTCATTTCGCAAAAATTATCAACTGAGTAGTGAGGAGCGGCTTGATTTTCAAGAATGCCTAACTAAAGAAGTCATTTCAGAGAACGACATAATCCACAAACAAAACGAAAAGTGTAACATCATTGCATTTATACCCGAACCTACCGCTTTACCGCTTGTTTGTGTTGAGTAATGTAAATACAAAGCCGTATCTTTGCACTGTTTTAAACCATAATAAGGTACGCTTTATTGATAACCCATAAAACAAACCGTTTTGAGCAACAACAAACCCGTAGTGCCTTATGCCGAGTTAAAAATGAGCAAAAAGGAACAGGTGGCAAAAATGTTTAACAATATAGCGCCCCGTTACGATTTGCTTAACCGTGTACTATCGTTGGGCATAGACCGGTGGTGGCGCTACATAGCCATTAACCGCCTTAAAGAAGTACAGCCCAAAACCATTTTAGATGTAGCAACCGGCACTGCCGATGTAGCGTTGGCTACCATGCGCCTTAAACCCCATAAAGTAGTGGGCATTGATATTTCTGCACAAATGCTGGAGCTTGGTAAGCAAAAAATTCAACAGCGAAATTTGCAAAACATCATTACCCTTATGCAGGGCGATGCCGAAAACCTGCCTTTTGACAACAATAGTTTTGATGCTATTACCGTTGCCTTTGGGGTTAGGAATTTTGAAAATTTAGAAAAAGGACTGGCAGAACTCTTCAGGGTATTAAAACCCGGCGGAAAGTTGGTGGTGCTTGAATTTTCAAAACCCAAAATTTTTCCGATGAAACAACTGTTCAGCATATACTTTACCTATGTTTTGCCGTTTATAGGCAAACTAATTTCAAAAGACAGCCACGCCTATACTTATTTGCCGGAATCGGTACAGGCTTTTCCCGAAGGAAACAATTTCACCGGCATTTTGCAACAAACAGGTTTTAAATCTACACAATGCACACCTCTCACTTTTGGCATTTCTTCGGTTTACACCGGCATCAAGTAATTGTTTTATGCTTGTTGCTGTTCCCTTTGTTGGCAATGGCGCAAAAAAATATGCCCAACCACGATAATAAACGCCTCCACTTTGGCATTTCCTTGGGGTTTAACAGTTCTAAGTTTGCCATTACCCACTCTGCCGATTTTACCTACCACGACACCATTAAGGTAGTAGATGCCCCCAGAGCTACCGGTTTTAATGTAGGTATCATTTCTGACCTGCACCTCAACCGGCACATGGAGCTGCGGTTTATTCCCTCGCTCATTTTTGCCGAAAAAAACCTGCGCTATACCCTTAATACCGGCGACCAAGATTTTATAAACCAAAAAACAATTGAGTCTATCATTTTAGGATTTCCGCTGGCGCTTAAGTATAAATCGGACCGCTTTTTTGACAATTTCCGGTTTTATGGTTTGCTTGGCGGTCGTTTTGACTGGGACCTTGGCTCTAACTCTAAAGCCCGTCGTGCTTTTGATATTGTTAAAATCAACAACATAGATGCCTCAGTTGAATACGGCGTAGGATTAGAGTTTTATTTCCCGCTGTTCATCTTTTCGCCCGAAATTAAATTTTCCAGTGGCATACCCAACCTACACGTGCCTACCGAAGGGCTTAATTTTTCTAATGTGCTGGGAAAACTGCGTTCAAGGGGCGTTTTTCTTACCCTACAGTTTGAAGGGTAAGCATTGGCATCATTTAACATCGGGAAAAAAAACGCCCCGATATTTGAAGCCAACACCGGTTTTGGGTTAGTATAAATTGCTGTTTCGGGCAAACTCAACCACCCGCTCATCTATCATTATATCGGTAAAACGAATAGGGTTTTTAAGCACAATGCCTTCTAAGGTAGTGCATCGGCTTAAGGCTACATATACCTGTCCGGGGGCAAAAGCGCCTCGCCCTATATCAATAACCACATTGTTAAAGGTTTTACCCTGACTTTTGTGTATGGTTATAGCCCATGCCAATTTAACCGGATACTGGTTAAAACTGCCCAATGGTTCGGTAATAATTTTGTTTTCTTTTCGGTCGTACTGGTAACGGAGTATTTCCCAAGTGCTTTTTTCAATAGGATATACCTCTTCGCCATGTGCCGATTCTACTCTTACGGCAATAAAATCATCGGCAATTTGGTCTATGGTGCCTAAGGTGCCGTTTACCCAGCGCCCCCACTGGTCGTTTCTTACAAACATCACCTGCGCTCCTTTTTTAAGGATAAGGGATTTATCGTTGGGCATGTTGTGTTCGTCAAAATTGCCCACCACATCGGCGGTAAAAGTGTATGAAGGGTGGTTAATTTTAGCGAGTTCACGGTTATTGATGCTTTGTGCTGTATAGTTGGTACTGGTAAGGGTAATAGCCAATTGGTGGTTGGCAAATTGCCGGTTCAGGCACTGGTTGTTCAGGTATCGGAGGGTTTCCTCGTCAATGGTTTTGGTGCGCACGGCATCTAACAGGTCAAGAAAATGGCGGTCTTTTTGCCTGAAAACCTTTTTCAGCTCTACATACTGCATAGGAATACGCCTTAACACATGAGCGCTGAAAAAATAAGGCGTATCGTACAAAAAATTAAAAAGTTGTTTCTCCACATCAGACGAAATAACCGGCGGCAACTGAAATAAATCGCCAATAAAAATCATTTGCACGCCGCCAAAAGGCAGGCTTCGCTCCTTACCATTGATGCGCATAAACTGGTCAATGGCATCAAGCACATCGGCACGCACCATAGATACCTCGTCAATAACAATAGCGTCTAAGTTTTGGTAAATGAGGTTGTTTTTGCGTTTTTTAATATGGTCGGAGTGTATAGGGTGAGGCGGAAACCCAAAAAAAGAGTGAATGGTTTGCCCACGAACGTTTAAGGCAGCCAACCCGGTAGGGGCAAGAACGGCAATTTTTTTCTGCGTAGTTTGCCTAAAATACTGGAGCAAGGTAGATTTTCCGGTACCTGCACGTCCGGTCAAAAAAATAGGGTGCCCCATGGTATTTTCCATGAGCAAAAGGGCTTGGTCAAATTCGGGGGTATTAGTTAGTTTTAGCATTAAAAGTAGGCAGTGGCAACTAATTTGGTTAGCTGTGAAGCAGAAAAAAATAAAAAGCGTTACAGATTGCGGCTTCCACCATTGTCCTGTTTTTATCTTTAACCCGAAACAGAGCTACGGTTGTGGTGGCGCACGGGCAAGGTTGTAACAGATTTAGAGATAAGCTCATGGGGGTTTAGGTAAAACATCTTTTTCCAGCCTTGGGGTTCGTTATCCCATTTAGTTATATGAGGCAGTAAAGATAAGACAGAAAAATGTAAATGCGGTTGTTTTCCTGTGGCATTACCTGTATCGCCTACTTTACCTACAACACTTCCACTCTTTACCACTTGCCCAAGGGTTACGGCAGTTTCTTGTAAATGGGCGTAATAATACAGCCTGTATTTTGCTCCGGCTATGAGCGCCCAATTGCCCCCCATATTGTTATACCCCTTGCCCACTACCACCCCGCCACAGGCTGCAAGCGCCGGCGTACCAATAGGTGCAAAAATATCAATTCCTTTATGTACGCCCGATTTGCCCCATGGGTAATGCCAAAAACTATTTCTGTTCCAATCTTTAAAAGTAGCGTCCTTAACCGGAATAATCACCCTGCCCGACAATAACATGGGTAACAGCAGCACAACTGCGCCTACCGTTACTAAAATATGTTTAAGGTAAGAAGGTTTGAGTAATTGCATAAAGTTTGGTTACTGTATAATTTTGAGCTGTTGACCTGCTTTCAGTTTGTCTGATTTTAGTTTATTGGCAATTTTAATAACATTAACAGGCACATTCAATTTCCGAGCAATGCCGTAAAGCGTTTCGCCCGGCGCTACGGTATAAATACTTCCGGTTTCAAGGGTCATTTGTTGGTTCACCTTTTCTATGGAGGCATCAGACAATACGCTTTCTGTTTCGGTATTGTTTTTGGCAAACATAATGGCCTTGTATAATTGGGTATATTTTTCTACCTGTGTAACATAATCGGGGTGAATAGGAAAACGAACGGTTTTTGCCGTATCGTAAAAATGTAAGCCGTAATAATCAATCAGGTTTATTAGAGATTGGGCATATTTTTTACAACTGGCATAATGGGCAGTTTGTAATCCGTTTGCCCATGCACGGTAATCGGTGGGTTTCAATGTAAACAAATCCTGATAACGCCGGCTGTTGGTGAGCAAAAAAGAGTGGTCTATAAATGACTCATAAGGGTGGGCATATTTTCTGAAACACTCCTCCGCTTTGTCATCGTGGTGTCTTACATACAAGCCAACCCATTCTTTTTTACACTTAAATCCAAAATGGTTATTGGCTGTTTTAGCCAAACGGCTATTGCCATAGGTAGATTCCAGTATTGCCTGCCCCAGTGTAATGCTTGCCGGAATACCGGTGCGTTTCATTTCTAAAACGGCAACACCTTTGTATTGTTCTATGTATGAATGAATAGATATTGTGTTTGATTTTGGAAAACCAAATCCCGATAAAACATAACAACAAACTGCCAACATAACCCAATGGGCAAGCAGTTTAATTTTGTTAGGGTAATTAAAAGGCATAAATGGGTGTATTAAGGGTTTAAAAAAGACAATTTGTGCTTTATTGGGGGTAAAAGTAAGGTAAATTTGAACCACTATTAAACTACTTACCCTCAAAAATGCGTTTATATTGTTGATTTTATTGCAAAAAGCAGTTTACCTTACCATTTAACCTTACTTAATGAAGCCAAATCCTTTTTATATAAACTCTTGTTTAATTTATTTGCAACCCAAATTCACCATAGCATGGCTTTGTTATCAGGTTTTATTTTTTCTTTCCTTGTTAATACTGCCGGCTAAACTAACACTTGCCGGCGCTCCCCACCGGTTTGCCGATGAACCTCATGGCAACCACTTGTATTTTACCCAAAATAAAGGACAGTGGGAAAACCATATTCAATACATGGCAGAACTAAGGGCAGGGCGCATCTACTTAGAAACCAACCGCCTTCGGTTTTTGCTCATCAACCCTGCACACGTAGAAGAAATACACCACGCACACCACCACCCGGGTCATCAGTTCAGTTTTTCGGGTGTAGCGGCTCATGCGTTTGATATTGTTTTTTTGCAGGCACAACCGGCTCAAATTTCGGGCGCTTGTCCTTCATCGGCATACAGAAACTACTTTGTTGGCAATAATCCGGCTAATTGGGCTGCGGAAGTGCCTATGTTTAGAGAAGCCAACTACCAAGAGTTATACCCGGGTATAGACCTCCGCCTTTACACTGCCCAAACTGCCGATGCCCTTAAATACGATTTTACCATTGCCCCCCATGCCGATGCCAGCCAAATTGCCCTGCAATACCAAGGCGCAGCAGTTGCCCAATTGCCCGATGGTAACTTGCAAATTACCACATCGGTGGGTAAACTGTTTGACCTTAAACCCTATGCCTACCAATACATAAACGGTAAAGAAACGCCGGTGCCCTGTTTTTTTACACTCCAAAACGGCGTTGTGCGCTTCCATTTTCCATCGGGATATGATACTACTCGTGAATTGATTATTGACCCTACCATCGTTTTTTCGTCTTTTACCGGCTCATTTGCCGATAACTGGGGTTTTACCGCCACCTACGATAACCAGCGCAACCTGTATGCCGGCGGCGCAGTGTTTGGTCCGGGTTATCCTACTACGCTGGGGGCTTTTCAGATTACTTATGGAGGGGGCAGCGCCGGAGCAGGCGGGTTTATTACCGATATAGGCATTTCCAAGTTTTCATCATCGGGCAATACCCTGCTTTATTCTACCTATATAGGCGGCAACCGCAGCGAAATACCGCATAGTTTAATTGTTGACCCGGCTAATAACCATTTGCTCATATTGGGCAGTACCGGCTCTGCCAATTACCCGGCTCTAACAGCAAGTTACGATAACTCGTTTAATGGTGGCAGCAATGCATCTATCAGCAACATAGAGTTTTCTGATGGCTCCGATATTGTTGTAACCCGATTAAATGCCAACGGTACAGCCTTAGTAGCCTCAACCTTTTTGGGCGGCAGCGCTAACGACGGTTTAAACCTTGCCGAAAACCTCCGCTACAACTACGGCGATGAGGCAAGAGGCGAAATTTTCCTCGATGCATCGGGCAATGTGTATATTGCTTCCAGCACACGGTCTAATAATTTTCCTACTACACCCGGCGCTTTTCAAACTACCTACGGCGGCGGCACCCAAGACGGAGTGGTGGTAAAACTCAATCCAAACCTCTCTACCCTGTTGTTTAGCAGTTATATAGGCGGCAGCCTTGCCGATGCCGCTTACTCTGTAAAGATAGACGGCGGCGGAACAGCTTATGTATGCGGCGGCACGGCAAGCCTCAATTTTCCGGTTACACCCGGCGCTTTGCACACCACTTACCGAGGCGGCATACTTGATGGCTACATTGCCAAAATAAATACAACCGGAACAGCAATTTTAGCAGCCACTTATTTGGGCACTAATACTTACGACCAAAGCTATTTTGTGGATATTGACGATGATGGCAACGTATATACCGTAGGGCAAACAACCGGCAATTACCCCATTTTTCCGGCAGGAATTTACGGCGTACCCAATAGCGGACAGTATATTCATAAACTGAACAACAACCTAAATGTAACCATTTTCTCTACCCGATTTGGCAATGGCAATGGCGGACCCAATATATCGCCCAGTGCATTTTTAGTAGATATTTGTGACCGCGTATATGTTTCGGGTTGGGGAGGGCAGGTAAATTCTGCCGTAGCTACCTCTACCACTAATGGACTGCCGGTTACCTCCGGCGCTTTTCAGGTGAGTACCGATGGCAGCGATTTTTACTTTTTTGTATTGCGCGAAGACGCATCGGGCGTAGAGTATGCCTCTTATTTTGGCGGTTCGGGCGGCTTTTTAACCACCGCCGCCGAACACGTGGACGGTGGCACCAGTAGGTTTGATAAAGAAGGCATCATTTATCAGGCAGTTTGTGCAGGCTGCGGAGGCAGTAGCGCTTTTCCTACCACCCCCGGCGTGTGGTCTAATGCAAACCAATCGCCCAACTGCAATTTGGGGGCGGTAAAATTTGCCTTTGAACCACCTTATGTATTGGCAATTGCCGGCGCTCAGCCCGATTATATTGGTTGTGCGCCACTTACAGTTACTTTTCAGAATAACAGCTACGGCGCAACGGAGTATTTCTGGGATTTTGATTTTAACGGGGCAACAAGTAACGAGTTTGCACCCAGTTTTACCTATACCGATACCGGCGTGTATGAGGTAATGCTCATTGCCTCTAAACCCGGCGCTTGCAATGTTGCCGATACAACCTACCTCAATATCACCATTATTGACCCGGCTACGTTTACCGCCGATTTTTCGGCATCGGTAAACTGCGAGCAGGTTTCCGTTTCGCTTACGCCGGTAGTGGGCAATCCGGCAGTTTCTTACAATTGGAACTTTGGCGATGGTAACACTTCTACCTCCTCAGCGCCTACACATGTATATAACCAACCCGGCACCTACACCATTACCCTCAATATAGCCAGTACCATACCCACTTGCCCTGTAACAGCTGTGGCTACCCAAACCATTACCATACTGCCACCCGTAATAGCCAACGCCGGCGCTAACCCGCTTTTTGGCTGCATACCTTTTAATGCCAACTTTACCAACAACAGCATTAACGCCACAAGCTACCTCTGGGATTTTGGCAACGGACAAACTACTACCGACACCGAACCCTCTTTTACCTACCCCCAGCCGGGCATATACACCGTTACGCTCACCGCCTTTAACCCTGTAAGCTGCAATCTCAGCAGCCAATCGGTGGTGAGTATAGAAGCGCTCGATACCATTATTACTGCTAACTTCACCTATCAACTGCCCGGCATTTGCGACCCCCAACAGGTTGCCTTTTTTACCAACTATGGTAATTATGTTTCCTACCAATGGAATTTTGGCGATGGCAATACTTCGGCAGAACCCAATCCGGTGCATCTTTACAACCTATCGGGAAACATAACCGCCACCCTTATTGTATCTACCCCCTGCGCATTGCCCGATACCCTTTCGCAAACATTTTTCCTGCCGCCACCACCCTTAGTTGTGGGCAGTTTTTCCCCTCCACCAAGCAATTGCGCCCCCTTATCCATTTCGCTGCAAGCCACCGGCAACGCTGTTACATACCTATGGACGCTTGGCGATGGCGCTACTGCACAGGGAACACAGGTGAGCCATGTTTACCAAAACCCGGGCATTTACACCATTCAGCTCACCGCCATTGACAGCAGCACCTGCAATATAACTGATATAACAACAGTAACAGTAGAAGCCTACACCAATGCCATTGCCGCTTTTACTGCCAACACAGTCATTGCCGAAGTGGGTCAAACCATTTTTTTTACTAACCAAAGCCAGTTTGCCGACAGCTATTTCTGGAATTTTGGCGATGGGGGTACTTCTACCGAAATAAACCCGATTTACACCTTTAATGATACCGGCATTTTTGAGGTTTGCTTGGCTGCCCTTACCAACCAAAATTGCAACGACACCATTTGTCTGCCTATTCAGGTAATTCCGGTTATTTACATAGGCATTCCTAACGCATTTTCGCCCAATGGCGATAATATAAATGACTTTTTGCAGGTGGAAGGAAATGCCGGTATTGACTTCATGGAGCTCAAAATTTTTAACCGATGGGGCGAAATGGTTTTCCAAACCACCGACCCACAAGGCAGGTGGGACGGCACCTATAAACAACAACCCCAGGAAATGGAAGTGTACGTTTACACCTTAGTTGCCAACCTAATTAGCGGCAGACAAACTTTTTTGAAAGGAAATATAACCCTACTTAGGTAATTTAGCGTTTTAACCCTGTATATTTGAGGCACATTATTAACAGCTATACACCTCCTTAACACCCAGAGCCCCTTATGAATGAGCAATTCCTTTCTTACCTTTGGAAAATGCGCCTCTACAAACCCGATGCGCTAATAACTACCACCGGCGAACCCATAACCGTACTTGCACCCGGAGAGGCGCACCACACATCGGGACCCGATTTTTTTAACGCCCGTATTCGCATTGCTGATACTGTTTGGGCAGGAAACGTTGAAATTCACGTAAAGGCTTCAGATTGGTTAAAACACCATCATCAATCAGACAGAGCTTACCAAAATGTAATACTGCACGTGGTTTACGAAGCAGATTTGCCTTTAACAGATGCAAATGGCGTTACGCTTCCTACCTTAGAACTAAGAAATGCCTTTGACCCCAAGTTATACCGAAATTACCAACTCCTACTCGCCGATACCCGATGGATTCCCTGCGAAAAACTCATTCACCAAATAGACGAGTTTACCCTCTCTAACTGGATTGACCGCCTTATGATAGAAAGATTGGAGCAGAAAACACAACCTATGCTCCAAATTTTAGAACAAAATACCTGGAACTGGGAAGAAACTTTTTTCCGTTTTTTGGCAAGAGGCCTTGGCGCTAAAGCCAACGCCGAGCCTTTTGAACAATTGGCTGCATCTTTGCCCATACTCATTTTGGCTAAACATAAAGACCGATTATATCAGTTAGAAGCCCTACTGCTGGGGCAAGCCGGTTTTCTGAACAACCAACACAAAGACGTTTACCCGCAAACCCTTTTCAAAGAGTATTCGTTTCTACAACAAAAATACAACCTTACTCCCCTACCCCCGCATATTTGGAAATTTGGCGGCTTGCGTCCGCCTAATTTTCCTACGCTTAGGCTGGCACAGTTGGCATTGCTTTTACACCAAAGCCCAAATGGTCTGTTCTCCCATATTTTGGAAGGAGGAGATGTGGCACATTATCGGAAACTATTATCGGTTTCACCGTCCGATTATTGGAACACGCATTATGTAATTGACAAAGCCTCTAAACAAACAGCAAAATCGCTAGGTAATACCGCCATAGATACCATTATCATCAATACTATTGTGCCCATGATGTTTGTTTACGGCAACCAACGCAATCTGCCCCAACTGAAAGACAAAGCGCTGCAATTGCTGGAACAGTTAGAACCCGAAGAAAACAGTATTATTGATAACTGGCAACAACTTAATATAAAATCTGCCAACGCTTATCATACCCAAGCGCTGCTACAACTCTATAACCTCTATTGCAAAAATAAAAATTGCCTTAATTGTGCCATAGGCAACAAACTGCTGCGAAAAGAAGTTACGTTTTAACCCCAAACAATGGCGCGGGTAGCACATCTTATCGGTTTTTTGGTTACTTTTTACCCAATTCAATTACCGCTACATCAAAAATGCGTTTATCCTCAATGCGTAAACGCATAAGTGTGCGCACTTTATGAAAACCCGATTTTCCGGCAGCGCCCGGGTTTAGATGCAGTAAATGAAGGGTTGGCTCTCGCAATACTTTCAATATGTGTGAGTGTCCGCAAATTAATAAATCGGGCTGATGAATGGCTATTAAAGACAGCACTCGTTTATTGTATTTGGGAGGTAATCCGGCTATATGGGTAATGAGTACTTTTACCCCTTCGCACATAAACACGTTATTTTCGGGATATGCTTGTTGTATGATATGGTTGTCTATATTGCCATATACTGCCCTGAGTGGTTTATGTTTTTCTAAGGCAAGAGCTACCTCCATAGTTCCAATATCGCCGGCATGCCAAATTTCGTTGCACGTTTCAAAATGGTGTAAAATGCGCTCATCTATGTAACCGTGTGTGTCAGAAATAATGCCTATTTGCAACATGTTTTTTGGGAAATTAAATGTTGATATACCCAAACAAAAGCCTAAATCTTGTTAAACCCATGCACAAAGGTAGGCTAATTTTGCGTTTAACAAAAAAACGGCTACCTTAGCATATACTTGGTTATATTTGCACCCGGTAACCTACTTTATGGCTTCTTGCCGCAAACACGTTAATATGCCCGGTTCTAATTTAAAGTTAAACATTTTTATTGCTTTTTCGCCCGAAGACCAAGCGTTTAAATCGGAATTGGAAGAGCATTTAAATATCTTGAAAAGAAACGGCAAAATAGACCTTTGGCATAACCAGCGTGTAATGGTGGGCGAAAACCTGAACGAAGCCCAAGCCGAAGCGCTGCAAAAGGCACAAATAATATTACTCCTTGTTAGTTCTGATTTTTTATCGTCTGATGATGCTTATGAAAATGAGGTGCTAAAAGCGCTTGAAAGGCACAAACTTGGCGAGGCAAGGGTGGTGCCGGTTATTTTGAGAGATTGTTTATGGAAAAATACCCAATTGGGCAATTTGCTGCCTCTTCCTACAAACGGAAAACCGGTTAAGGAATGGGAAAGCCAAGACGTGGCTTTTAAAGATATTGCTGCCGAAATAGATAAGTTGGTAAACCGATTTGTTTTTGAAAACGGCAAGTGGGTTTATAAGCCCGATGCGGTAACGGAACTACAAAACGGCAAACCACTGAGAAAAATAACTAAACTCATAGCCGGCGCTCTGGCGCTTTTGGTGGGAGTGGCTTATACACTGCTTACCTTTTTTTATAATACCGAAAATGAAACCAACAACCGCAATAAAATACTGCCGTTAATTCAGGGTACATGGATGAACCCTAACCCTAACGACAATTTTATGCATAAAATTACCTTTGAAGAAAACCGACTCAAGGTGTATAGCCTTGGGCAATCGGAACTGATTTACTGGGGCGAACAGGAATTGGAACTGGTTTCGAAAAATAAGTGCAGAGCCCATTATCCCGATTTTAGTTTTGATATGGAATTAGTTCCTTCGGCATTGCAAGATACGGTGCTTGAAAGCATTATTGCCATTTACCAAGCCACCGAAACTGCCGGCGCACCTTTCAGAAACAGCAAATTATACCGAGAGGAATCGCTGGAACTAATTGCCATGCACCCTGTTAAAAATTCCCGAAAAAATACATCGGATTCGCTTAACCTAAATATCAGAACCGGAACGGAGCTGAAATTAGAAGAATTAGAACTTACACCCCGCATGATTTTAGATTCAGCCTCAGTAAGTAAGGATACGGTTATAACCCGGGTTAAAACAGAAACTGTTCAGAATGCCGTTTTGCGAAAGGCAGCTCTAAAACCCGATAATATCCACCTAAATTTACCCGATTTAAAAATACCGGACACAACATCTGTTGATAAGTTAAACCTTCGGGATACTGCCTTGAAACAACAAATTAAAAACCCCATTAAACCCTATAAACCGTTAAACAGGTAAATCTGTTTACCCAACATTAAACCAACATTGTTACACAAAGTCAAATGGTGCTTTAATTTTGCAGTACCTTTGTAAAAGTACGTTTCTTCATTTAATTTTTCTTCACAAAATTTATAACCCCAAATTTTTTTTCATCATGAAACACATTTTTTTAGCGTTGCTGGCGGTATTTTTTACCTTAAACACAGCTAATTCTTATGCCCAAGGTACCGGCAAAAATCAAGGAAACGCCACCGGTAAGCCCGATGCAGTAAAAGAAAAACAGGAAGCCAAAGAAAAAGAACTGTTAGACAAAAAAGAAGCCAAAGATGCAGCCAAAGAACAGGGCGCTGCCGAGCGCGAAAGGGTAAAAGCTGAAAAACAAAATGCTAAACCCGAAGTGAAAAAGAACGATAAAGACAAAAAGAAAAAGGCTAAAGCAAAGGCAAAAGAAAAAAAGAAAAAAGCTAAAGCCAATAACAAAAAGAAAAAAAGTAACAGCAAGGGTAAAAATGCGCCCGAGCCGGTAAAAAAAGAAGCAAAAGAGCGTAAAGTTGCTGAATAAAGCAATTTAAGTAGGCGTTCACATTTACAGTACAAAAATTCAGTTTTTGTTGCCGGGGTAAAATGGTTGGGTTGTATAGCCTGCCATTTTACCCCGGTTTTTTTGTTTTACCCCCTATCCTCCTATTTTTTCTAAGAGCCGAGTAAAAAACAGGTTGCCCCATTTGGTTTGCGTTATTTGTTGCAAGAGCAAGTAACTTGCGGCGGCGGTGGCAATACCGGCAAGCACATCTATAAGGTAGTGGTGCATGGTGTAAATAGCAGTTATCCACATACCAAGAGCATATAGGGCAAAAGCAGCGTTTACCTGCCACCGCCGCAACCTCCACCCATAAAGCAAACAAACCACCGGATAAGCGGCATGTAAGGAGGGCATGGCAGCAAATGGCGCAGGCGCTTTGTTATACATCTGCTCAAAAACAGGAAAACCTACTAAGGCATCAAAACGCAACAAACCTGCTGCATTGCCCATTACTTTTATGTTTGGCTCAAATCCGTGCAAGGCAACATACCAAGGGGGCGCTGCCGGATACAGGTAGTACCCTACCAACCCTATCATGCAAGTGAGCACAAACCCATAAATGAAATGCAAAAATAACTGCTTATGGTACAGATAAAGATAGAAACCAAAAAGTAAAGGCACAGGTATCCAGCTACCATAAAACAAGCCCGACATAAAATCGGCTATCGGGTGCGTATATTGTAATGCCCATTCGTTTGGGGTAAGTAATACGCCGTTTTGCATAATGCCAAACCATGCTTTTTCTGCCCCATATAAATCGGCTATATGAATGGGGTTAAAAAGGTAGTTCGGATATGCCCTAAGTGAATCGTATTTTAGCACAAATATAAAAAATACGGCAAAACCATACAAAAAGCGGCGGGTATGTTGGTTTGCAAAATATAAAACCAACAACAGCACATACGCCCATATATGCTCTATGCGCAAACCTACCACTCCGTAAAACCATGCAAAATATACAAGGGTAAAAACAATGGTTTGCCATATGGGTAGTTGGGCAAATTTTACTTGTTGCAGCATGTAAATGTGTGGTTTAATAATAGGTGAACCCAAATTTAAGCAGTGCGCCCCTCTCCTACTCTTTTTCTGATAATATTGGGTACGGGTTGTTTTAAAATAGCCGATGCGGTTAGAATACCTCCGGTAAGTGCGCCGCCAATTCCGGCAGAGGCTATATCTTGCCCGGTAAGGTAAAGGTTTTTAATGGGTGTTTGCGGACGCAAAAAAGATAACCCAAACCGCTGCGGATTGTGGTCTATTCCATACAACTCGCCATGAGCATAATTGGCAAAATGCTGCGTTGTAAGCGGGGTAGAGAGTTCGTGATAATCTAATTTACCTTTCAGTTGCGGCTCATATTGGTAAAGAATGTTCAGCAAGCGGTTGGTCATGTTTTCTTTATAGGTTTCATAATCCTGCCCGCGTTTTTTCCATCGGGTATTTTGCCATTGTTCAAACCATTGATAGGGGGCAACGGTAATAATGTCAATAGTAGCAGTGCCGGGGTATCGGTTTAACCAATCGGGGTCTTTGGCAGAAGGAAAAGAAATAAAGGTAAGCGGAATGGGCGCTACATCGGGATTTTGCAAAAATCGGGCAAAGTTTGCATCGTGGTCATAAGCGTTTTCGGGGTAAATCCATAAATTGGCTTTACCAAGGTTTAACTCCTGCGCGGTATGTTTAAAACCAAGATACAAACCTAAATGCCCCATAGAAGGCTGCACTTGGGTTACCTGTTTGTTAAGTTTGGCGGTTTGCTGCACATCGGGCAATAATAGTTTTGTATAAGTGTTCAAAATTCCGGCATCGCTAATAATGATATTTGCCTGTAAAACTGCGCCATCGGCAAGTTGCACCCCTGTTGCTTTTCCGTTACTAACCATTATTTGGGCAACTTCGGCATTGGTTAGCACAGCGCCGCCGGCTTTAGCAATAACGGTTGCTATGGTTTCGGCAATTTTGCTGCACCCGCCCACCGGAAAACTGCCTCCGTTTATAAAATGTTTGGCAACCATAGCATGTATGGCAAAACTACTTTGAGAGGGAGTAAGCCCATAATCGCCAAACTGTCCGGTTAATACGCCTATCAGTTTAGGGTTTTGAGTTATGGACTGTAGCACTTTTAAGGTGCTTTGCGAGGCAAGCTGCATAAATTTGCTGCGCATAAAACCGCCCACCGCCCAAGATAAAGCGCCGGGCAAGGCTTTTTCGGTAAAATAGAGCCGGGCATCGCGGGTAATTTTGTAAATCAGTTCTACATAATCTTCTATGGCTTGTTTATCGGCGGGCTGTGGAAACAATGCTTGCAGGTGAGTAATAAAGTTGTTTCTTCCTTTATGAAACGGAAAAACTTCATTACCAAAAATGATTTTGTCATAAACTTCGTCCATTTCTGCCCATTGGAGCTGATTGTCAGAAATATAAGCAAACCAATTTGCCAACTCGGTGTGGGGGCGGTGAACCTCGCCAAGGTAATGAATACCCACGTCCCACTCATAACCTCTTCGCTTAAAGGAGTGGGTAAATCCGCCTGCGGTATAATGCCTTTCAAGCACTAATACGCGTTTACCCTCTTTTGCCAAAATAGCGGCTACACCCAGCCCGCCTATGCCCGAACCTATTACAATAGCATCGTAGGTTTTATGAGCTAATTGGGGGTGTTGCTTATAAGAATGAATTGCCGTTTGCATACTTTTCTGAATTAGGTTGCACAAGGTACGCCTTTAACCTCATTTTTTTGCCACCCATTGTGTATATACTTTTTAATTTTTGTGTGCTTGCCCCCTAAATATGATAATTTTTAGAAGCCTATATGGCTTTTAATAAAGGTAAAAAGATGATTGCCCAATGTTTAAAAAATTACCTTTATGTTGCCGGCAATATCCCGATAATTACACCATAAAAAAGAACAATAAAATTCATTGAAACATAGGTAAATAAATAGCATCTGCCAAAATTACAAAATAAGCCAAAACTCAAAAAAAACCCAAAAAACCCGAAAAAAAGGCTAAAAAACCCCAAAAAATGGGGTAAAAACGGATAAAATGGGGTAAAAACCCAATTTTTTATTGTTTAAAAATGTTTCCCGATTAATAAAAACTCCTTTCCGATTAATGAAAACTCTTTCCCGATTAATGAAAACTCTTTCCCGATTAATGAAAACTCCTTCCCGATTAATGAAAACTCTTTCCCGATTAATAAAAACTCCCTTCCGATTAATGAAAACTCCTTTCCGATTAATAAAAACTCTTTCCCGATTAATAAAAACTCTTTCCCGATTAATAAAAAATGTTTTCCAAAAAGTGTTTTTTTATGCCCGATGAACAAAAAATGTAAGCAATAAACATAAAAAACAACATTAAGTTATACAAAAAAAAACTTTAACTAATTGCGCTTATAAAAGAACCCAAAATCTCAAAACAAAAAGAAACACTTCTCCTCTACTAACCAAATTATATGCGTACAGTTGCCTCTACATCGGGCAATTTAGGTTTATTATCGCCCACAAATGATTGGTTATTATATCGGGTTTATTCATTGCTCCCCAAAAAATCGGCTTAACCCTTTTTTAACTATGGTGCAAAAAAAACGCCGGCATTGGGTTCAACAACTAAATAGGGTAGTTTTGCCTTTGTGGTAAATTTGTGGCAACCAATAAAACCAAAACTTTGTTTAGAATGGGTCTAAACAAGGTTTACCTCTTGTAATGGCAACATTACCACACTCAACCTAAGTAAAAAAACATGAACCACATACTCTCCTCTTTATTGGTGTTTCTTACAACTTTAACTACCCTTACTGCACAAAATTTTACCATTTCGGGCAGCGTAACAGACAAAACCCAACCCATAATTGGGGCAAATATCCTTATATCGGAAACCAAACAAGGCGCTATTACCAATAATGAAGGCGTTTTTGTTCTTGAAAATGTAGCATCGGGAGCCTATATTATAAAGGTATCGTTCTTAGGGTATTTATCAAAAGAAATTCCGATAACGGTAACTAACAGCAATGTAACCCTTGATAACATTGTACTTCAGGAAGATTATTTGCAAATAGAACAAGTGGTTGTTACAGCAACCCGAAACGAAATTTTGCGCAGAGATGCTCCCATTATTTGCAATTTGGTTACCGATAAAATTTTTGATGCCACACAATCTGTTGTATTATCCGAAGGGCTCAACTTTCAGCCTGCATTGCGTATTGAAAATAATTGCCAAAGTTGCGGTTTTAGCGGGTTAAGAATGAACGGGCTTGAAGGAGCATACAGCCAAATTTTAGTTGACGGAAGACCCATTTTTAGCAGTTTGCAAGGCGTTTATGGTTTAGAACAAATACCTGCCAATATGATTGAACGGGTAGAAGTAGTAAGAAGCGGAGGCTCTGCCCTATACGGCAGCAGCGCTGTGGCAGGAACGGTAAACATAATTACAAAAGAACCCACCCAAAACAGCGCTTATTTGAGCGCTAACCAAGCCCTCATAAATGGTTCAGCGCCCGACCAAACCTATATGTTAGGCACAAACTTAGTTGCCGACGACCTTAAAACAGGTGTTTCTATTAACGGATTTAGCAGAAACAGAAAACAATGGGATTTAAATAATGACGGATTTTCTGAAATGCCAAAACTAAAAGCTACTTCCCTATCGGTAAAAGCTTTTTATAAACCCGCCAAACTTTCAAAAATTACCTTCACCGGATTTTCTATCTATGAGTTCAGAAGAGGCGGTAATAAATTTTACCTCCCTTTTCATGAAACCGATATTACAGAAGCCACCACCCATAATATCCTAAACGGAGGCATAACTTATGAACAATACACCAAAAACAAAAATCATAAATTTTCTGCCTATCTAAATTACCAAACCCTAAACAGAGACAGCTACTACGGAGCTGCACAAGATATAAACGCATACGGAAACTCAAACGATAAAAGTTTAGTAAGCGGGCTTCAGTACTCAGGTAAAATGGGTTATTTTGCAGGTGGTTTGCACACGGTTATTGCCGGTTTTGAGTACAATTATAACAATCTGCAAGATAATGCTCCATCATACAACCGGTTTATTAACCAAACCGTAGAGCAATTTGGGTTTTACCTGCAAAACGTTTGGGAAATTAACAACAAATTAAACATACTTTTAGGCACAAGGTTAGACCAACATAATTTAATAGGAAAACCCATTATTAGCCCAAGAGCCAATATACTGTATAAAATTACACCCGATGTGCAGTTTAGGGTAGGTTATGCCAGAGGTTTCAGAGCTCCACAAGTGTTTGACGAAGACCTGCATATTACCATTGTAAACGGAGAAGGAGCTATTATAAGAAATGCAAACAATTTAACCCCCGAATACTCAAACGCATTCAGCACATCGGTCGATTTTAATAAATACCTCAGCAATTGGTCGGTAGGGTTTACCCTTGACGCATTCTATACCCAACTCCACCATGTTTTTATACTGGAACAACAAGGTATAACAGCAAACAACGATTTACTTTTAGTAAGAAATAACGGAACCGGAGCCACTGTTGCCGGCATAACCATAAACCCCAAACTTCAGTTTAAAGACCATTTAAGTATGCAGTTTGGTTTTACCCTCCAAAAAAGCGTTTACAACGAGCCTGTTCAATGGTCGGAAACGGCAACAAACACAAACAATGCATTTTTCAGAACCCCCAATCAATACGGTTTTTACATACTATCGTATAAAATTACTCCAAGCCTAACCCTAAACCTATCGGGTGTATATACGGGTAGTATGATAGCCCAGCATTATGCAGGTTATATTGAAAAAGATACGCTAAAAAATACCCCGTCATTTTTTGAAAACAACTGCAAAATAGATTTTGCCCCGCAGCTAAACAGTAAACTTGGCATAAACATTTATGCAGGCATACAAAACATAACCAACGCCTACCAAAAAGATTTTGATATAGGCATTAACCGAGATGCCGGTTATATTTACGGACCCGGTAAACCCCGTACCTATTTTGCAGGCATGAGCATAAGCTTATAATTAACTCAATGTTTTATCCGAGGGCAACCTTGGTTTGAGGTGGAAATTGAGCTGTATTACCCCCCTCAGCAAAAAGGGCACACAGATAACGTACATTAAACAGATAAACTCGGGTAAAAGTGAATC
>DDVC01000240.1:0-2898 GCA_002345145.1 Bacteroidetes bacterium UBA2322 | reverse complement strand
GTGCTAATTGATGTCGGTTTTGCATACTTAAGGCAGTACGTCATTGTGCATCAAACTCGGGTCACACCCTTTTCAACTGCCAATAACGGAAACGATTTTTGCAACAAGGCAAAACTGCCAAACATAGCAGCGCTGTAAAACAAATCGCCCAGCAAAGTATTGGCAAAAAATGGTATGGCAGCAGTATAACATGCCACTAAGCCGCTTACCGTTTGCGGATACAGTCCACTGCCCAACCAAACGCCAAAATTAGTAACAACAAAAAATAATACCGATGCCATAATGCTCAGAGCGGCAATCCTGCCTGCCGATATGCGTTGCAAAAAGGCAAAACCCAATAAACTAATAACCACAAAAGAGCCATAAATCCATAAAAAACCGCCCGAAAACCAAACAAAACCGGTTTGATATTCGGCGTAAACCAAGTTGTTCAAAACCAAATCGCTAAGAAACAAACCCAGTAAAGGGGCTGCTATTGCTAACCATCGGGGAATAAAATAAGCTGCACCAAATAAGGCAAGCGCTCCTACGGGAGTAAAATTGGGCGGGTGAGGCAATATCCGGCTAAGAGCTGCCAATAAAACAATAGCTAAAAGCGCTAAAAATCGATAGGTAATGGTATGCTGTTTCATGTTGCTTATGTTTAAAAGTATTGAACAAGATTAATCGCTATTGGTTGCCCGTTGTGCAAAAAAAATAATGAGGCTTGTATTACCTTTGTGCGGGCTGCTGCTTTTTAAGCAGGGTAAAGGTAGCGCGTTTTGAGTGCCTGAACAAGCAAACCCTCCATTATTACATAAACCATTGCATTTTATTTATGCTTTTACAGGTATATTGGGAGATAAGTCCTTATGTGTTTGAACTTGGTTGGTTAAAACTGAAATGGTATGGTTTATGCTTTGCGTTAGCTGTTTTGGCAGGCTATTGGGTATTATTACAACAGTTTAAACGCCGCAATTTACCCCAACACTTAGTAGCGCTATTAGTACAATATCAGTTTTTGGGCGGGCTGATAGGAGCCAGGCTGGGTCAGGTATTGTTTTACGATTTACCTTACTACATTGCCCATCCTGCCGAAATTTTATTTATTTGGCATGGTGGTTTGGCAAGTCATGGGGCTGCCGTAGGCGGTTTTGTGGCTACATACCTTTTTTTTCGCAAATATCCCATACTATCCTACTTGCAGTTGATAGACTTATTGGCTGTACCGGCTGCGGTAATAGGAGGGCTTATACGCATAGGCAATTTAATGAACTCCGAAATTGTGGGCAAACCTACTCAGTTGGCTTGGGCTTTTATTTTCCCGATGTACGATGCCCAGCCACGGCACCCCTCCCAACTGTATGAAGCTCTCATGCTTTTTAGCATCTTTACCCTGCTGTTTTGGCTGCACCAACGCCGCACACTACCCATCGGGTTTTTATCGGGCTTATTTTTTACCCTCACCTTTGGTATTCGGTATTGTTTAGAATTTTTTAAAGAAAATGCCGGCATCTCACAACCCTTAAACCTTGTTTTAACGCTCTTAGGGGCAGGCATATTGGTTTGGGTAGGCATTTGCCAAGCAAACAAAACTAAAGTAGCGCAATAATAATAAACCTATCAATTGTGGTTACAAGTCCGAGCTATTTTGCACATACTTTATACTTTGTAGCGTTTGGTTTAATTCTTTTTGATACAATTGTTCTAAATAGGTCTGTTGCTGTGGCGCTACTTACACAGCATGCAAAGCCATACCTACTAATTGCAATAGCAACTAATTAACGCACCGGCATAAACATACGGTCTAAACGCAGGTTGTGCGGAAAAGAAAGCCCCGGCTCTAAGGAGAGCCAAACCATAAAAGCCTTGCCTATAATATGGTCTTCGGGCACAAAACCCCAGTAGCGCGAATCGGCAGAGTTTTGGCGGTTATCGCCCAGCATAAAGTAATAGTTTTGTTTAAAGATATATTGGGTGGTGGGTTGTCCGTTTATGGTAATAACATCGTTTGTAAGCGCTACCTCATTGTGTTCATAATGCTCTAACAGATAGCTGTATAGCGATAAATTTTTAATAGTAAGGTTAATAGTATCGCCCTTTCGAGGCACAGGCAGAGGTCCGTAGTTATCTATATTCCAAGGGAAATTATCGGGGTCTTGCGGAAAAACAGGCTCGTGCGGCAGATATAGGTTTTTTGCGCGGGATATGGTATCTATTTTTACCACGTTTTGCATTTGCCCCACTTTATCAACTGCCGTTTTGGTAAGGGCGTACTCGTATAAGTCGCCGGTTTCGGTGCGCAAACCACCTTCGGTAATACCCATTTTAAACAAGGTTTGCTGGTTTAGGGGTTGGTTATTGGTGCGCACAAAATAGTTAAACTGTGCCTGTGGCGGAATAGAATCCTTAACTCCGTTTACATACACCATGCGGTCTATAATAACCACCAAATCGCCGGGCAGGGCTATACAGCGTTTAATGTAATTTTCGCGCCGGTCAAGGGGGCGTTGTTGGTCTAAGGGGTAGTTAAACACTACGGGGTCGTGGCGTTTAATGGCGGTAAAACCCGGTAGGCGCAGGTAGGGTAATTTCAATCCATCAAAATAAGATTTCCCCCCCCAAAAAGGCATTTGGTTGTGCGCAAAAGGAAAGCTAATGGGAGTAACGGGCAACCTTGCCCCATAATGCAACTTACTTACAAACAAAAAATCGCCCACCAACAGCGTTTTCTCCATAGAAGAGGTGGGTATGGTATAGGCTTCAATAATTAAAGAGCGGATAAATATGGTAATACCTATGGCTATAACCGCCGCATAAATCCACTCTCTAAAAATTGATTTCGTCATTATTGGTAGATAGTAGATGGTATATGGTAGTGGGTAGTGGGTAGTTTTGGTAGATAGTAGATGGTATATG
>DDVC01000052.1:8698-34503 GCA_002345145.1 Bacteroidetes bacterium UBA2322 | reverse complement strand
CATTAAGAAAAAACAACCAATTAGCGCCTTTGCGTCCTTGCGCCTTTGCGTGAAACAAAATCGGGATAGCAGTCATAACTCATAATTTTTCAAAATACAGACACACGGCCGTGTGTCTCTACATTTTTCACTTTTCACCATTCACTCATTTTGAGCCTCTACGCCCATACCGATTTAAACGACACCATAACCGCCCTCATAACCCCGCAGGGAGTGGGCGCCATAGGCGTAATACGCCTTAGCGGCAGCCGCGCACTGGAGATTTGCCAACAGTTTTTTAAAGGTAAAAACCTCCTCAAACAACGAAGCCATACCCTACACTTTGGCGCCATTACCAACCCCGCCGGCGAGGTGATAGATGAGGTGCTGGTGAGCGTATTTAAAGCGCCGCACTCCTACACCGCCGAAGATACGGTAGAAGTGAGCTGTCATGGGTCGCCCTATATTTTGCAGCAGGTTTTGGCATTGTTTATAGGGGGTGGCGCAAGGCTTGCCAAACCCGGCGAGTTTACCCTGCGCGCCTTTTTGCATGGAAAATTAGACCTCAGCCAAGCCGAAGCGGTGGCAGATTTGATTGCCTCCGAAACAAAGGCTGCCCACCAAATAGCGCTGCAACAAATGCGCGGCGGTTTTTCTGACCAACTGCAAATGCTGCGAGAACAACTGATTCATTTTGCCTCGCTTATTGAGCTGGAATTGGATTTTAGTACCGAAGATGTTGAATTTGCCGACAGAACCCAACTTACTGCCCTCATACAGCAAATTCTGCAAACCTTAGAGCAACTGATTCACTCTTTTGAATTGGGCAACGTTATTAAAAACGGCGTTACTACGGTTATTGCCGGCAGGCCAAACGCCGGTAAGTCCACCCTGCTCAATGCCTTGCTTAATGAGGAGCGCGCCATTGTGAGCGAAATTGCCGGCACTACCCGCGATACCATTGAAGAAACCCTAAACATAAACGGCATTACTTTTAGGCTCATTGATACCGCCGGCATACGCGAAGCCCAAGACACCATAGAGGCAATAGGTGTTGAAAAAACCATGCAAAAAATAGCGCAGGCTACCTTGCTGCTCTATGTTTTTGATGTTACTGCCCTTAGCCCGGCAGAGGTAACAGCCGACCTTGCCCTGCTGCACCCCCAAGGCGCTGCCTTGTTGGTTATTGCCAATAAAATGGACGAACTGGAAGCCCAAATGCCCAATGCACACGACTACTTTAGCCGGTTTTTCCCCGATACTTACCTGCCCCTTTCTGCCCGATACCGAAGCGGAATGCAGCAGTTAAAAGATGCTCTTTACCACAGTGTAACGGGCACTGATAACCTTGCCCAAAACCCCGCCACCGCTGCCACCATAGTAAGCAATGTGCGCCATGCCGAAGCCCTACACGGCGCTCACCATGCCCTTGAGCAGGTGCTGCAAGGCATTCAACTACACATTAGCGGCGAGTTGCTTGCTGCCGATATTAAAACGGCATTGGCTTACCTTGCCCAAATTACCGGCTCCGATATTACGCCCGATGACCTGCTGGGAAATATATTTAGTAAGTTTTGCATAGGGAAGTAGATTAGATAAAAAAAGTGTGTAAATTTGCACTCAAAATTTGAAACAATTTAAAATTAGTCTGTTATGGAATTTTTAAATAACGAAAGAAGAATACTTGTATCCTTTTCTGAAAGATTGCTTGCTGAGTTAGGTTCAAACTACGAACTACAAGGCAAGGTGAAAGAATATGCACAACAACTGAGTGACAATTTTTCATCAGGTTTAGTTCCATTTAAAAAGATAGGCGAAAATTGGCATATAAAGGATTTTGAAGTAGGAGGAGTAGAATATCGCTTGCTATTCTTACACTTTGTTGAAAACGGGGTAGAAATACTATACTTACTTTTTTGTATTTCCAAAACAGGCAAAGAATTTAAGACATATTTTAAGGGTTTTAGAACACCACGTTCTCAAAAAGATTTGACTAAGTACATAGAAAAAAATGCCAACAAAAAGACTATTCTAAGTCAAGAAAAGATTATAAGTGCTATTGCTAAAATTAATGCTCCAATTGAAAAACCTGATGTTCCACAGCTACTAAGAGCATGGATTGACGGTTACAAATACAAATCTGAATCTACCTTTTTTGAAACAACTACTTGGAAGCCAAGTGTTCTAAAAAATAGAAATCATAGTGGGTCAATTACTCAGTTATTAGATGACATGAGATCTATTCAACTGAAAAAATCCGATAGTATAGAAACGATACCGTTTGATACGGGATACCCATTTCTTATGGGTTATTCCCTTCATAATATTTCAGTACTGTGTTCTTACTATAGTTACGAAAGTAGCGAAGGCAAGAAAGATATGTTTATACTATATTCTATGTTTGTTGGCAAACCCACACAAAGAGATTATCTGGAACTCATTAGCACTTATTCACTTGATAATGTTAGTATTAATGAAGATTTTATTATTAAAAGTGCAGTCAAAGCCTACCCTGATTACCTGCTTGTCAATGAGGAATTTCTTGAAAGCATTTTGGATGATGAGGATGCAAATTTAGCCCTATCGCCCGAGCAGGAAAAAGCACTCATAGAGGCTCGCTTCCCCCTATTTATCAATGGGCAAGCAGGAAGTGGAAAGACAACAATGCTGTATTATATTTTTGCTGATTTTTTTGCTCGAAGACAAAAAGAAGTTATCCCACATAATATAATTTACATTACACAAAATAAAGAACTTCTTAAAGAATCAAAAAACAGAGTTCAAAAGCTATTTGAGTATAACCCGAAGTTTAGTGATATGAAGATTGATACTACATCACTCGACAAACATTTTTCTACTTTATATAATTTAATGAATTCACTTTTAAGTGAATCTGAAAAAGATAAATTTGATATAGGCAAACAAATGACATTTGGCTTATTTAAACATGAGTTCAACAGTAGATATGTTAAAACTGGTAGTAAGTTGTCACCGGAGTTAGTTTGGTATGTTATCAGGGCATTCATTAAAGGTTATTCTATAGACAAGGAAATTGACAATTTTAACGACTTAAGTAGAGAGGATAAAAAACTAGTATCGATAGATACATTTAGGGAAGTATTAAAAGTTTATTCGTGGTATAAAACTTTATTGAAAAATAATGCCTATTGGGACGAACAGGATTTAGCCACTAAAGCTATTGAGGGTTTTGATAGCAATAAAAATTTAAGTTACGGCATCATTATTTGTGATGAAGCACAAGATTTTACAAGAAAAGAATTGAGTTTTATTGTAAGATTATTAGAACATGCCTCCTGTGATTTGACAAATGAAAATATTATGCCAGCAATATTTGCTGGAGATCCTTATCAAACTATTAACCCCACCGGCTTTAAATGGAAAAATGTTGAAGCAATGGTAACTAATGAATTTAAGCGATTAGTATCAACGGGCACTACCAAAATTAACTTGCAACACGTTGAGTTGCTTCACAATTTTAGATGCAGTCCTGCAATAATTAATTTATCAAATGTAATACAGTCTCTTCGATTTACTTATTTGGAATTTCGTGATCTTAAGCCTCAGTCTGAGTACAAAATCAAAAAAACCATAACACCGCTTTTTGTTTATCTTGACCGTACTTCATCTGGAATAGATATAGATACACTGAAAAAATTCGCTGTCGAAAATTACAAAGAAACTATTTTTATATTATCTAAGGAAATAATATCTTCAAGTTCGGGTGTTAAAAGTCACGAGATAGAGGATGACGAATTTTTAAGTATATTCAAGGAAAATAAGGCGGAGGATGAATCAATTATAAATATTGAAACAGCGTCATCATTTAAAGGAAGAGAGATTTATAATATAGTTTTATATAAATTTGGTGAAGCCGCCCCAATTGATTTAGCTGACTTTATGAATAGTGACAGTGAAATTTCAGAAAACCATCGCTTTGAATTATATCACTATTTCAATAAACTATATGTGGCTTTAACAAGGGCTGAAGAGCAGTTATCGATTTTTGATACTGAAAGTGGTTTTAATAAGTTATGGAAACATCTCCAAAATGTAGACACCTTGGGTAAAATAATTAGTGTAATTAGCGCACTTGATGGTGAGGGTGGGAGTATAAATGAATGGAAGGAGTGTCTCGAAAGAATATTATCATCTACAGATGAAACTCATCAAATCATTAAAATTGCTGAAAATGAAACCGATTTGGATTCAGTAGCAGATAAAGACCCAATTAGAAATGCTCAGAGATACGAAAAGTTTGGAATGCTTAACGAAGATCCCTCTCGTTTGTATCAAGCATCTGTATTTTACGATCGTGTAAATGATCAGCCCAATGCCAATAAGTGTAAAGCCTATGCATATTACTTTGAAGCAAAGAAAGAATTGTTACAAGGAAGATTTAATCAAGCGATGTATGAAAAAGCCGGAGATGCTTTTTTAAGCACAAATTTACCTGATAAAGAAACTATGGCAAAAGATACATATTGGGAAGGTGCATGCTTTAGCCAAATTTCAAGAAAATTTGTAAGCGGTAGTTCTTGGCAGGATAGAATAGCGGAATATTGCACTCAAACATTTAAATCTGACTCATTACAAAAACTCAGAAAAGCATTAGAGCAGGAAAAGCATCTACATAAATCGGCTAAACTACCGATGGAGAGATTAGCTGATCGAATAAAAATGGATCCTTACCTATACGAGGGCGGTAGAGATGAGTTATTAGCCCTAGCTAATTTTTTTAAAGATTTAGGTTTCCATAAGACGATTCCTGTTTTTTGGGACTTAGCCGGCAATCTTTTCTACAAATCAGATGGCTATTACGATATAGCAAAAGACTGTTGGGATAAATCTGGAAAAAAGAATTCCGCAAAGTACCATTGGGTAGAATACCATTTAGCTAACACAGATGAAGAAAGAGTTAAGTATTTATTTCAGGTGAATAGAGACGAAGAGATAGATTGGTTGTTAGATACAAATACTAAAAGTGCAGAAGCTATAATATTAGATATAATCGAGAAAAGCAAAACCTCGGATGTGGTAGAGTGGGGAGAAGCTACTCAAATAAAGTGTTTTGAAATTCTATCACAACAAGATTCAAATTTATTTACGTCATTAATAGGGAAATTCAAGATTGATTATACCTATAGCTTAATTTTTGACTTTTCAAATTCTCCAAACCAAGACCAAGAAAGCATACAAGAAAAATTATTGGATATTATCTGGAAAACTCAGCGTTTTGATTTGTTGAGCAAACATAAAGATGATACGAATTTTTCTATAAAAATATCAACATTTGCCATTGAATGTTTTAATGAGTTTGGATTTGAATCGTCAACTATCAATAACTTTGTGGGGTTATTATCATGTGTTTCTCGAAATACAATCAATAGAGTACTAGAAGTCGCAATTAATAAATTTTATGAAAAAGAAAAATATCTAAAGGAGGAAAGAGTTTTTGAGAGAGTAAGCAAGAAAAATATTGGCATATTGGAAAATTACACTGTTAAATTTTATAAAGAAAATAAAAAATTTTCACAAGAACACTTTCTATATTTAGATAATCTATTTTTCCTACTTAAATCACAAAAGGAAGAGGTGGTATTTAAGTTTTATGACTATGCCCTTAAAAAAGCCGCGAAAGCTAATAACATGAATCTTAAACGGGATATCGTAAAAATATGGAAAAGGAGGGGCGGAAATCCCCCTGAAGATCATCCCACTAAGAAAGTATTGAGAAAAAAATATGGATCGATGAATTTATCAGGAGCTTTTGTTCAAACAGGAGGGGACAAAGATAGCCCTACTGCAAAAATCGAATGGGAAAACATAAAGATAGAAATATCTATATCGAGTCCAAGAGTCATTATTCATTGTAGTGATGGTAGTTCTGATACTGTAAAGATTGGAGACAGATCTCTACCACTTAATAACTTTGAAAACCCCATCAAAAATCTTGATGACAACACTTTCATTTCACAACATGGAAATTATAGAGGGGAGTTCATAGAAAATGGAATACGGTTTATGAGAAAAGAATCTGTTTTAACAATTACTTTATCCAAAAAAGAACACCTCAAACCAAAGACCCCCTAAATGATATTTTAGCTAAATAATATCGCATATTATTTGCCCCCCACTTCATCTATCTCTTGCATTAGCAGGTGGGTTGCTTGCAGGGCTGCAATTATTTTTTGGTAGTGCATAATGTCTTCAAAGGTGAGGGTGCGGCTTTTGCGGTCTTTGAGCCATTTTTGGGCGGGTTGGTAGCCGCCTATGTAAAACTCCCATGCCGTAGGCGGCACACCAGCAAAATACTGGGTGGGGTTTATAAATACCTTGCCGTTTTGGTAGCTTAGTTTGGTTACTTCATTGGTGCCTTGTAGGGGGTATTGGGTAATGTATGCCGATACTACCGGACTTTCTAACAGGTGTATTTGGCGCAGTTGGCTGCCCAATTGTACTAATTGCCAAAAAGTGGTGGGGTTGGTGGGGTATGGAACACGGGGGAAATCTATTTTCAGAAACTCTTTGTATTTTTCCCGATAGGCGGGCGAGTGTAAAACGGCATAGATGTAGTCTAAAATATCGATGGGTGCAAAGGTGTTTTGTGTAGTTTCTTTTTCGTTGGTAAAGGTTAAACCCAAACCGACTGCTATTTGCTGAACTATGGCAGTGTTTAGGTTGGGTGCTCTTTGGGTTGTTTGCTCCATGCTTTGCTGACCGCCGGCGGTTTCGGGGTAGAGGTAGAGGGGGAAAACACTTGTTATCTCGCTGGTTTTGTTTGATACAAAGGAACTTTCCATAATTGAACCATTTACAAATGAATGTTGCCATGTTTCTCCTGCTTTAAACTGCTTACATAAACACAACCCCACATTTTCCCCCTTAATAAAATGTTGCATAACTTCGCCTCTGGGCATACAGTGGAACCCTTTTGATTTTCCGGTATAGTAAGTATATCTGTTATCGAATGGGCGGTAAGCAATTGGGACAATCAAATTGAAATTGGGTCCCGAATTAAGTAAATCTTTTTTTGCCATATCTATACTCCAATCTCTTACGTCATTTCCTAAATCAAATTTTATCCGTGCTGCTTCGGTGTTTAGTGAAAGGAATTGCGTTATGGTTTCTTTAACACTCTCGGGTTTATGGTGTATGGTAAAGCCATCTCTGGCAGTAACAACCCCTACCGAATTTACCGGAAACAGTTTATTGATTGCAAACCCCTGCTCATAAATTGCCTGCAAACCGGTATTTTTAGGCACAAAGAAGTAGGCGGGGCTTTCGGGTTTTAATTCCTGAAATTGTATGGTTTGGAAGGTGTTTTGTAAAAGGAAGTTGTATTTGAGTTCTCTTTGCCCATACAAATCAAAATGAAATACCTTACCCAATTCATTAGGTTTCTTTTTACCGGTTTTAATAAACAGGTTAATGCTTACGCCCTGTTGTATATCAAACACGTTTACATCGGGGCTGCCATCGGGGGCGGTTTCTTTCTTTTTACTGTTGCCGTGCAAATCAATCGTGTATATTTTGTCGAAAGTTTTGAGCAAATTCCAGCGCATACCTCTAAAGGTAGGGTTGTCTAAATAGCCATGCGGGTTAATAAATGCTATTATTCCGGCATCGTTTTTTTCTATGAAGTATTGGGCAAAACGCAAAAACTTTACATAGTCGTCATTTATCCATTTTGGGTTTTTTTCGTTTAGCTTGGTTTTTCCGCCGGGTTCTCTTTTGTAATCTTCCATGAGGCTCATAATCCAGTTGCTTTTGTTGGCGCTTTCGCCGCTATAAGGCGGGTTACCAATAACCACCATAACGGGTGTATCGCGTTTAATAAGGTTGGCTTGGTTGGCTTCATCAGAAAGCCATGAGGAAAAGAGCGTGCCGGTATCGGGGTGGTATTCTTCAAGGCTGTTGGTAAGAAATACCCTTAATCTTTGGTTTCCGGTGGGTCGGTAGCCGGTTTCGGTCAGCAGCATATCTAATTTAAGGTGTGCCATTGCGTAACTTGCCATGAGCAGTTCAAACCCGTTTAGGCGGGGTATCAGGTGGTTTTGGGCGTAGCTGCTCCAAATGCCTTGTTGCCCTGCAAACTTGTGGTGTATGTGTTTTATAATTTGCGCCAAAAAAGTGCCCGTTCCGGTTGCGGGGTCAAGAATTTGCACCTTGTGTACTTCCTGCTGGGTATTTTTGCCTTGTAAGGTTACGGGTATTTTGGTTTTACCGGTATGGGCAATACCATCGGGCAGGTTAAACTCGGTTTTCAGTATATCATCAACGGCGCGCACTATAAAATTTACCACCGGTTGCGGGGTGTACCATACGCCACGTGCTTTGCGCAGTTTGGGGTCGTACTCACTTAAAAAAGTTTCGTAAAAGTGAATAACGGGGTCTTCTTGTCGGGTGGTTTGCCCAAAGTTTTTCATAATATCTGCCACATCAGAGGCAAGAAATATCTGCACCAATTCATCAACAATCCATGTTAGGCGTTCATCAAGGTCATAACCGGCAATATCCTGAAACAGTTTTCTTAAAAAGGGGTTGGTTTTTGGTATCAGGGTGGCGGCTTCGTGTCGGCTAAAAGTGGGCAGCGTGGGGTCGTGGTATCGGGCGGCAAACATGCCGTAGGCAATAGTTTGGGCGTAGAGGTCGGCAAACTGTCGGTTTTCAATATCGTGAATAAGCAGTTTTTTAAACGAAAGCATTTGTGCTTTCAGGGGGCTTGTTTTGTGGTGTTCATCATCATTGTTCAGGGCTGTTTCAATAACATTAGCCATTAATTTTGCCCTTGAAGCCATGAGTTGGGCAAGTTTGGCAGGCGAGGTGATGGTTTGGGATATGGTTTGGGCAAAGTTTTGAATAAGGGTGGTAAAAGTGGAAAAATGGTGTGGCAATGGCGCTATTTTACCGTTTTCTAGTTTGCCAATAGTGGTTTCGGCAACAAGAACGCCATCTTTATAGAACCTGAACCAGAGGTAATCGGTAATAATAAGGTTGGCAAGCGAGGTTTTGTAACGGCTAAACTGCTCTTGGTGTGCTTTGGCGTTTAGGTCTGTGCCAATATCTTTTGCCTCTATGTAGCCAATGGGTATTTCAATACGGGTAAGAATATAATCGGGAGCGCCGCAGTTTATACGGGCGGGTTCGTTGGTAACCAGTACATCGGGGGGTAAAAGGTTTTTGAGTAGGTTTTGCAAATCGGGGCGGTAGCTGTGTTCTCTGCTAAAACCGGTTTGGTATTGGGTGTTTAAAGCGGTAAGGTATTGGGATATGGTCATGGGAAGCAATTGTTAGAGAGGCTGAAATAAGATATGCTGCAATTGATGTTTATTGTTTGCGGTTGTAAACTGTTCCGCTAAAGTTGGCTTTTTGTAGGTTGGGGTTAAAGTAGGCTTGTATCAATTGCTCAAATGCGCATTAAGTTAGGGGTTTTTTTAAGGTTAGGGGCAAAATTAGTAATTTTATACCCTATTTGTAGTTTTTTTAAAAATCCTTTATTTTAAAGGGTAGTTACTTTTTGCATCGGAAGGTAAAGTGGATGCAACAAGCAAAAAACCAGTCAGTATTGGAGACGCAAACGTTTGTTTATTGGCTACCTTTGCAATTTACAACCCTCTTATATGGCAAAACTATACCTTGTACCCACGCCCATTGGCAATATGGAAGACATTACCCTGCGAGCGCTGCGAATACTGAAAGAAGTACAACTCATATTAGCCGAAGACACCCGAACGACTGCAAAACTGCTGCAACACTACCAAATTAACACCCCGCTGCAATAGTTTCATGTGTACAATGAGCACAGGGCGTTAGAAAAGGTGATGAGCCTGCTTAAAACCGGCGCTACGGTTGCTTTAGTAAGCGATGCCGGTACGCCGGGCATTTCTGACCCGGGATTTTTGGCAGTGCGCGAGGGCATTGCGGTAGAATGTTTACCCTGCGCTAAGGCGCTAATTCCGGCTTTGGTAAACTCAGGTTTGCCCTGCGACAGGTTTTGTTTTGAGGGTTTCCTGCCCCAACAAAAAGGCAGACAAACCCGCTTAAAAGCGCTGGCAGACGAAAAACGCACCATCGTTTTGTACGAATCGCCCCACCGCTGCCACCATAGTAAGCAATGTGCGCCATGCCGAAGCCCTACACGGCACTCACCATGCCCTTGAGCAGGTGCTGCAAGGCATGCAACTACACATTAGCGGCGAGTTGCTTGCTGCCGATATTAAAACGGCATTGGCTTACCTTGCCCAAATTACCGGCTCCGAAATTACGCCCGATGACCTGCTGGGAAATATCTTTAGTAAGTTTTGCATAGGGAAGTAAAGCGCCAAACAAGGGCGCAGCCTCGGTTTGATGTATAAATGGAGCTATTCACCCCTGTTTTTAGCAAAAAAGCACACAGATGTCTTGGTAGTGTGGGTAATGCAAG
The DNA here is from genome assembly GCA_002345145.1 of Bacteroidetes bacterium UBA2322. Taxonomy (GTDB): domain Bacteria; phylum Bacteroidota; class Bacteroidia; order Chitinophagales; family UBA2359; genus UBA2359. Next base: position 24,080 of record DDVC01000052.1, on the reverse strand, counting down.
GTTGGAGTTAAAATGAGCGCCCTATAAGGGTAAAATCTGCGTAAGGTTTAGGCACACTTGTTAAAATGGGTAACAGATTACGGTTCGCTGCACCTTTTAATAATACGGTTTTGTTGCTGTTCTACCCAGACTTAGGGGCTCTACACCTTGTGTGTTACTCACCAACAGCTATAAAATGGCGCGTTTGGTTTTGGATAAACTCCAACAACCATGCAGTTAGCCACGCGGCTTAATGTACATGATTTTTACCGGCAGGCTGCTGTTAACCCAGCCCCTGCCTGCCCAAATTACCAACCAACCTATACTGCTAAACACCCAAACCCTGCACAATGGGTTGTATATTTGTAAACTGCTAACTAAAAACGGCAGCATCATAACCGTAAAGCTCGTCATTTCCTGCTAACAACCCTACTTGCAGGTTTTACAGATCGGATATTTTTTTGTGTTGCACTTGCAGGTAAAACAGATTTTGCAAAAAATAGCGGCTCAACCCTTTATCGGGCTCATGCAGGGGTTTGTAACATTTGAGTTCAAAAAAGTCAATCGGGAAAATATACCCGTCCCAGCCGGCTATTTTACCCACGCCGGTCAGTTCCTGAAAATCGTTTGAAATGGTCAGGTTTTCAAAATCTTCTAAGGGTATATCTATCGTTTTGAGGCTCATTACCACAAACCCCAATTTGCGCGCTTGGTCTAAAATATGGTATAGGTTGGGCACATTATAGTGGTAGGCTTGGTTAATTTTGGTTATTTCGGCATCTATTTGGGGTTGTAATTGTGGCAGTGGCGCTACTTTTTTAAACAAGTCTTTAATATACAAAACACCCCCGGGTTTAAGTACTTGCCAAACGCTTTGCAGAACTGCCGCCTGATTAGGGGCATGACCAAACGATTCTAAAAAATAAACCACATCAAACACGCCGGCGGGGTAAATTTGGTTGAGTTGCTGAAAATCGCCGGTTGTTACCTTTATCTTATCTTCTAAACCCGCCTCGGCTACTGCCGCAGTTGCCATAACTGCCTGCACCTCAGATATGGTAAGCGCTTCTATTTGAACGTGGTAGTTTTGGGCAAAATAGATAGCCGGCGCGCATACACCGCAGCCGGCATCAAGCACGTAGTTTTGGGGCATTAAACCCATACTTTGGGCTTCGTAGTCTAAGAGTTTATGCACTTCTTTTGTTCGGAAAGCTTGTATTACCTTGCCATACACCTGCAAAAATTTATCGGTATATTGGTCATAAAATTGCCCTACATCTTGGGCAGTATAGTTCACTTCATTGGCATTGGTTAGGTTAGTATGGTCAGGTTGTTCGGGTTTATGCTGCCGGTTTTGTTTCTTACGCCTATGCCAACCCACATACACTGCCGCTGCACTCAACAGGGCAGTAAAAAGGGCAATTAAAGTGGGCAGTAATTTGCTTGGATGGTTATTCATTTAAAATTTAAAATATCGCCACTTAATTTTCAAGTTTCCCAAAACCTAAAACTAACCTCACATTGTGTTTACCGTTTTTTTGAGGTTAGTCCTATTATTGCCCACAAAAACCGAAGCGCCAGCAAACCGGCAACCGCCAGCAGTCCCTTTTTTAAGGGTACCGATTGGGTAATTCTGTGTTTTATTTCGGCGGCTATATTGGCGGGGGTGTATAATTGGGGGTTATTTCGGGCGCGGGATATTTTGTGTTGTATTTCGGCTGCTATGCGCCGGGGGGTGTAAATGGTGCGCCAGTTTTCGGGTGTGGCGGCATCACTAAGCGTAGTATCAGCCTGTGGTTCTGTATTCTGTTTTTTTTGTGCATCGGGATTATTAGCGTCAGACGCCGAAAATTGGTAGCCAAAAAGGGCTGCCATTTTAGCGGCAAGCACATAATTAAAACTATTGCCCGAAAGCAGAATTAGGTTAATCAGTTCCTGCGCGCTTATTTCGGGAATTTGCAGGGGCATTTCGGTTATTTTTTCCCAGCCGTCATCGGCAGGGGTTTTGCCTTGTTGGTACATGGCTTTTAGGCGCGCATTGTTGTATGTCGGAAAAAACTGCTCGTTTACGCGGTAAATTTCCACTACCGGCGGCTGTGTTTGCGGTTTAAGGTAGCAGTGTATAAGTTGTGCATCTTTTTGGGTAACGCCTATGCCGGCGGCTATGCGCGGATTATCGGTAACATTGGGCGGCGAGGCGTGAATGGTTTGGTTGTTAAATACTAAGGCTTGCCCGGCTTTAAGTTCTATGATTTCTAAATACGGAAAAACGGCAAAAATGTGGGGGTCGAAAGGGGCTTTAAAAATGGGTGCAGGCGAAGGGCGCGGGTGAGCAAAAAACCGATGACTGCCCGATATAACACCTAATGCGCCGTTGTTTATGGTAACATCTGCCAGCGGGGTCCAAACGGTAGCCGAACAAAACTGCGGCTCCTCTACAAACGTCCAGTCCTGATGTGGGGGCACAATGCCCTGTTTAGCGGGTTCTTTTACCACAAAACTGCCGGTAAAGTATCGGTGGTTTTGAAAATGGGCATCGGCTTTTGCGCCCATTACCTGTGTCAGTTTTTCAATTACGCCTTGGGTAAAATGGGTATCGGGGCTATCAAGGCTCACGCTAAACCCGTGTTCGGGCACATCGGGGTTATTTTGTGCGTGGTAAAAGCTGAGCAGGTCTTGCACTTCATTGGGGGTAAGCAGGTCTATTACTGCCCAGCCCTTTTGGTCAAAGTGCTGTTGTAGTTGGGGGTTGGTAAAAATGGGGAGCATGGTAAAGAGGAGGATAGTTTATACCAAATCGGCAGCTTGGGCTATAATTTCGGCAATGTCTAACACTTGCACTTCGTCTTGTTTGTCGTTGTATTTTACGCCATCGGTAAGCATGGTGTTGCAAAAGGGGCAGGCGGCAGCCACTACCTGTGCTTTGCTTTGCAGCACGTCTTCGGTGCGCTCCATGTTTACGTGTTTGTTGCCGGGCTCGTCTTCTTTAAACATTTGTGCGCCGCCGGCGCCACAGCACAACCCGCGCGATTTGCAGCGTTTCATCTCTACCAACTCAGCATCAAGGGCTTCTAATACCTGCCTTGGCACTTCGTAAATGCCATTGGCTCGCCCTAAATAGCACGAGTCGTGGTAGGTAATGCGTTTGCCTTTAAAAGCGCCGCCATCTTTGAGTTTTAACCTGCCTTCGTTTATGAGTTGCTGAAGTAGTTGGGTGTGGTGCATTACTTCATAGTTGCCACCCAGTTCGGGGTATTCGTTTTTAAGGGTGTTAAAACAGTGTGGGCAGGCGGTTACTATTTTGGTAATTTCATAGGCATTAAGGGTAGCTATATTGGTAAGCGCCTGCATTTGATACAAAAACTCGTTACCGGCACGGCGGGCGGGGTCGCCGGTGCAAGTTTCTTCCAAGCCCAGTACGGCAAATTTTACGCCGGTGTGGTGCAGTATTTTGGCAAATGCTTTGGTAATGCGCTGCGCTCTTTGGTCAAAACTGCCGGCACAGCCTACCCAAAACAACACATCGGGTTTTTCGCCTTGGGCAGCTAAATCTGCCATTAACGGCACATGAAATGATTGCGACATAATTATTTATTACTAAGGTTATGTAGGTTATTTTTGTTCTAATTCCTGAATCCAGGTAAGGCGTTGTTCGGCGGGCAACTGCCATACAGCGCCGTTAGATTCTACACCGTTAAACATTTTGTTCCACTCATCGGGCGAGTTAGATTCTTCCAGAATAAGGCATCGGCGCAGTTCCAAAATAATGTTGAGCGGACTTATGCTAACCGGGCACTCCTCTACACAGGCATTGCAGGTAGTACAGGCGCGCAGCTCTTCGGGGGTAATGTAATCGTGCAGTAGGGTTTTACCATCGTCAAAATCGGGTCCGTTCTGCTCTTTTGCTTTGGCAATATCCTCCATACGGTCGCGGGTAGCCATCATTATTTTTCGGGGCGAGAGCATTTTACCCGTTATATTGGCAGGGCAGGCGGCAGTGCATCTGCCGCACTCGGTACAGGCGTAGGCATCGAGCAGGCTTTTCCAGCTTAGGTCTTGTATGTCTTTTGCGCCAAAGCGCTCGTTTTCGGCAGGCGGTGGGGCGTCGGTGGCGGCAGATGGGTTTAGCATCAGGTTTATTTCTTGCGTTATTCGGGGCATATTGGTCATTTTACCTTTTGTATTGCTCAAATCGGCAAAATAGGCGTTTGGAAAAGCCAGCACAATGTGTAGGTGCTTAGAATAAGGCAGATACAACAAAAACCCGAAAACAGTGAGTATGTGCAGCCACCAGCCAAACCGCTCTATGACGTGCAGAGATGTTTCTGAAAAACCCGATAGCAGGGGCATGAGCATACCGCTTACAAGAAAGCCATACTCGCCCTGGTGCAACTGCATATCGGCGGTGTTCATGCTAAAAATGCCGGTAATGAGTACAATTTCGCCAATCAAAATAAGGTTGGCATCTTTCATAGGCCAGCCTGCCAGTTCTTTCATGGTAAAGCGGGGCAGCCGGAGCAAATTGCGGCGCGATAAAAACGCCAGCGTTGCCACCAAAGCCAATACCGATAACACTTCAATAAAACTGATGATAAAGGTATAAAAACCGCCCAAAAAAGGACGGAAAAACCGATGTACGCCAAAAACGCCATCGGTAATAATTTCTATCAGTTCAATTTGGGTGATAACAAAAGCCACATACACGCACAAGTGCAAAAAGGCAGGCGTAAGGTTTCGGAACATTTTTTTCTGCCCGAAAGCCAGCAACAGCATGTTTTTTAAGCGCTGCTCCGGTTGGTCGGTGCGGTTTTCGGGCTTTCCCATGCTGATACTTTGGTAAATTTGGCGGGCTTTTTTCCACACAATATAACCTACCACAGCCAAAACTGCTATAAAAATGATTTGTTGAAGCATAAAAATGACCAATAACTAAGGTGATATACAACAAACTAACCACGTTGCAGGCATAAAACAGCACTGCCCTTAAATGGTTAAACGGTTTTGGCGCAAATGTAAGAAAAAAGCCGGTAAATGATGTGTTTTGCCTAATTTGGTTGTGTAAGTAAGAGTTAGCTAACCTCACAAAATGCCGGAATGGATGTGTCAGTAGCCCTATTTGCCGCTTGGGCAAGATGTAACAAATAATGTTTCGGATACCGGCAGTACTACGGTTGTGCGGTTGTGCGAAAAGGGTAAACCCGTTTGTTAGCCAATAAAAAAGCAGGATGGTTTTGTGAAAAAATTTCAAAAAATAAGTCCCGATAAAGAGCAAACTAACACATCAAAATATCACTAACTTTGCGCCCCTCAAATAGTTTTGAGGAACTATTAAAATCCATATCACATGGAAATAGCAATAATACTTGTATTCATTTTTGGCTATTTAGCCATTACCTTAGAGCACCCGCTTAAAATAGACAAAGCGGTATCGGCAATTTTGCTTGGAGTGCTAAGTTGGACACTATACGCCCTTATGGGGCATGATTTTCATGAGGTGGAGCACAACCTGCATGAGCTGCTGCCCGAAATTATGAATATCTTGTTCTTTCTGCTGGGCGCTATGACCATAGTAGAGCTGATAGACATACATGAAGGGTTTTCGGTAATTACCAACCGTATCAGGGCTACCGATAAGCGCACCTTGTTGTTTACCGTTAGCCTATTAGCGTTTTTTCTTTCATCGGTATTAGATAACCTTACCACAGCCATTGTAATGGCTTCGTTATTGCGCAAACTGATACCACACAACCGCGAAGACCGTCTTGTTTTTGCCAGTATAATAGTCATAGCTGCCAATGCCGGCGGCGCATGGTCGCCCATAGGTGATGTAACCACTACCATGCTATGGATAGGCAACCGCATTAGCGCAATGGGCATAATTCAGCAACTGTTTTTACCCAGTTTGATTTGTTTATTGGTGCCTGTACTTGGGCAGATGATGTTTATGAAAGGAACATTTGAAGCAAGAGAGGTAAAAACCTCCTTTAAAACCAATTCGTTTGAGCGCAACCTGATTTTATTTTTAGGCATAGGCAGTCTTATTTTTGTACCTATTTTTAAAACCATTACCCACCTGCCGCCTTTTATGGGTATGTTTTTTGGTGTGGGGGTAATGTGGTTGGCTACCGAACTACTGCACCGAAACAAACCGCACGATGATAAACACCTGTACTCTACCATACACGCCCTTTCAAGGGTGGACACTGCCAGTATTTTGTTCTTTTTTGGCATTTTGGCAGCCGTAGGGTGTTTGGGGGCTATTGGGGCATTAGAACATGCGGCAACTTTCCTGAACAATACTGTTGGCAATCTTGATATCATCATTTTCCTGATAGGCATTCTGTCATCGGTGGTAGATAACGTGCCGTTAGTGGCTGCGGTAATGAAAATGTACACCGTTGAGCAATATCCTTTGGACAGCAAATTATGGGAGTTTTTAGCTTACTGTGCCGGCACCGGCGGCAGTTTGCTCATTATTGGTTCGGCAGCGGGTGTGGCAATCATGGGCATTGAGCGCATAGAGTTTTTCTGGTACGCAAAACGCATAACCCTGCTGGCGTTTATAGGTTATGTAGCCGGCGCTGTAGCATATTTAGGCATTTATTGGTTAATGGGACATACCCATTAAATCTTTTTTTATCCATTAATGTCTTTGGTTATTAAACGTGCCGAAGCCTTATATATAGGGCTCTTGGCAACCCGATGTTTGACTATTCAGCACATTGGCAGCGCTACTTTTTAGGTGGTTATTCCTAATTTTACCCTACATTTATGGGTAAACAGCAAAGGTTTTTCTATCTTTGCCGCCATATTTTTATGTATTAGCACAATTATTAAATCAATATTGTGCTAAAAAATCATCACCTAATCAGAACTTTAATTACCCTACACCTGCATGGAAGCGCTCATTATTGTAATTTTTGTACTTGGTTATTTAGCTATTACCTTAGAACACCCGCTTAAAATTGATAAAGCTGTATCGGCAATTTTACTGGGCGTAATTACATGGACAGCATATGCTCTTATGGGGCATGATTTTCACGAGGTAGAACATAACCTGCACGAGTTGCTGCCCGAAATTATGAACATTTTGTTCTTTCTGCTGGGTGCCATGACCATTGTGGAACTGATAGACATACACGAGGGATTTCAGGTAATTACCAACCGAATAAAATTTACCGATAAACGAACAGTATTATTTGTGGTGAGTGTTCTGGCGTTTTTTATGTCGGCGGTATTAGATAACCTCACTACTGCCATAGTAATGGCTTCGCTGCTGCGCAAAATAATACCTCATAATAGAGAAGACCGCCTTGTTTTTGCCAGTATCATTGTAATAGCAGCCAATGCAGGCGGCGCATGGTCGCCCATAGGTGATGTAACCACTACCATGTTATGGATAGGCGACCGTATCAGCGCTTTTGGAATTGTAAAGAGTCTCATATTACCCAGCTTGGTTTGTTTGTTTGTGCCGCTTTTGGTACAAATGTCTTTTATGAAAGGCTCATTTGAGGAGCGCGAAATAAAAAAATCATTCAATACCACTTCTTTTGAACGCCGGTTGGTGCTAATACTGGGAGTGAGTTGTTTGATTTTTGTGCCTATTTTCAAAACCATAACCCACTTGCCGCCTTTTATGGGTATGTTTTTTGGTGTGGGGGTAATGTGGCTGGCAACCGAACTACTGCACCGAAACAAACCGCACGATGATAAACACCTGTACTCTACCATACACGCCCTTTCAAGGGTGGACACTGCCAGTATTTTGTTCTTTTTTGGCATTTTGGCAGCCGTAGGGTGTTTGGGGGCTATTGGGGCATTAGAACATGCGGCAACTTTCCTGAACAATACTGTTGGCAATCTTGATATCATCATTTTCCTGATAGGCATTCTGTCATCGGTGGTAGATAACGTGCCGTTAGTGGCTGCGGTAATGAAAATGTACACCGTTGAGCAATTTCCTCTGGATAGCAAATTGTGGGAGTTTTTAGCTTACTGTGCCGGCACCGGCGGCAGTTTGCTCATCATTGGCTCGGCAGCGGGTGTGGCAATTATGGGCATTGAGCGCATAGAGTTTTTTTGGTACGTAAAACGTATTACGCTGCTGGCGTTTATTGGTTATGTAGCCGGCGCTATTGTTTACTTAGGGCAATACTGGCTGCTTGTAGGGGGATAGGATACAGAAAAAAACTTTGGGGCTCTCGCAAAGACGCTAACAAGGCTGACCTCCCCTACCCCTCCAAATGATGGGAATTTTTCACTACCCACTACCAAATCAGGCAAACTCACTCAGTTCTAACCACCGGTCGGTTTTGGTTTCAATGAGTTGAATAATTTCACCCAATCGGTTAGACCATTGCAGGAGTTGGTCGTGCGGGTGTCCGGTTTCGTTTAGGCGAAGGCTGAGGGTATTTTTTTCCTGCTCCAACTGTTCCAGTTCTTTTTCTAATGTTTCAAACTCTCGTTGTTCTTTAAAAGAAAGTCGGGTTTTGAGTTTTGGCGGGGCATCGGGCAGTTTAGCGTTTTTAGTTGAGGTATTGGCAGGTTGTTGTTCTTTCAGCAGGCGTTGTTTTTCGCGCTCGGCTTGTTCTTCTTCTTCCTTAGCTTCACGGTATCGGCTGTAATTACCCGGGTAATCACGTACTTTACCATCGCCGTCAAAAACAAACACGTGTTCCACCAATTTATCCATAAAATAGCGGTCGTGCGATACAATAACCAAACACCCCTCAAACGAGAGCAGAAAATCTTCGAGCAGGTTTAGGGTAAGCAGGTCAAGGTCATTGGTAGGTTCATCAAGGATTAAAAAATTGGGGTTTTTCATCAGTATGGTAAGCAAGTAGAGCCGGCGGCGCTCCCCTCCGCTAAGGGTAGATGCGTAGTTTTGGTGCATACTGTAAGGCATCATAAAGTGGTCTAAGAGTTGAGCGGCGGTGTAGTATTTACCCTTTTTTAGGGGTAAAATTTCAGCCACCTCCCGCACCACATCAATTACCCGCATATCCTCTTTAAGTTGCAATCCTTCTTGGGTATAATACCCCATAACCAAGGTTTGTCCAATGAGCAATTTCCCTGCGTCGGGTTTTTCTAAACCGGCAAGCATGTTGAGAAAAGTAGTTTTTCCGGCGCCGTTTTTACCCACTACCCCCACACGGTCGCGGCGTTTAAAGAGGTAGGTAAAATCATCAAGGATAACCCTATCCCCAAATCGTTTGTTAATATGATACATTTCAATAGTGCGGTTACCTATGCGGGCGGCGTTAATGCCGTCAAAACTAAGTTCATCTTCTTTAATGTTTTGCGATGCTTTTTGCTCTATTTGGTCAAAGGCATCAATGCGCGATTTAGCCTTGGTAGTACGGGCTTTGGGCTGTGTGCGAATCCAATCCAGCTCCTTACGCATCAGTTTTTGGGCTTTTTCGGTTTCCACTTTCAGGTTAGCTTGCAGTTCGGCTTTTTTTTCAAGGTAGTACTCATAATTGCCACGGTAGCGTTGCAGTTTACCCCCTTCCAGTTCTACAATTTCGTTGGTAACGCGGTTTAGAAAATAGCGGTCGTGCGTTACCAGCATCAGGGTAAGGTTGCTTTGGCGCAGGTATTCTTCCAACCATTCAATCATTTCCAAATCGAGGTGGTTGGTAGGTTCGTCCATAATAAGCAAATCGGGCTCCTGAATAAGCACGCTTGCCATAGCCACCCGTTTTTTTTCGCCCCCCGAAAGTTCGGCTACGGGTTGATTCAATCGGGTTATTTTAAATCGGGATAAAATTTGTTTGATTTTTGTTTCGTAATCCCACGCATTGCTGAGTTGCATTTCTTCAATACACTGTTCCAGCATACGCTGGTTTTGTTCGGTTGGGTTCATTTCCTGTTGGGAAAGGGCAAGCTCATAGCGTTTTATGGTGTCTATAACCGGGTTATCAGCGTTTAATACCGCACCTATAACAGTATCCTGCATATTCAATTGGGGTTCTTGTTCAATATAACCCAATTTAACATCTTTATGCAGTCGCACAGTACCACCTATATCTGATGAATCTAAACCCACTAAAATGCGGATAAGCGATGACTTTCCGGCGCCGTTTCGGGCAATGAGAGCTATTTTTTGCCCTTTGTTTATGCTGAAATCAATGTTTTCAAACAGCGTTTTTACGCCATAAACTTTTGTAATGTGCTCTGCCAATAGGTAATTCATAGCGCAAAGTTAATAATAAACAGGTTATCTTGGTTCTCTCTGTTTGTATGCCTTGTTTCTAAGGCAGTTTTGCAACTTTTGTTGTTTAATGAAATTGGGTTATAGTAACGCATTTACTTTGCAATACAAAGTACTTTTATAATTTTAATAACCAAATCCCTAAAGCCGATAACCGGCAGTAAACAGGGCAATTTGGATAAAATGGGTTGTTGTTTGTGAAATTTTTTAATGGTACAAGTAACACAGATTCTGCACTTTTTATCTCTGCTACAAATGCAGGAGGTATCAGCTTTTTAAGTCAAAAGAGTAATAACCACTGCCTCCATCCGTAAGTTTTTTATGGTTGTGTGCAACTAATACAAAGGCTTATTGTTTAGCCTACTCCAACCAAACCGCTATTGCATTATTCTGTAATTAGCTGCCTTGCGGCTGTTAAGCAGGTTTGTTGTATTTTTAAAGCATATTATTCTCAATGAGAACATCTACGTTTTTAATTGTTTTATTTTTAGGTCTTTTTAGTTTTGTTTCCCTATCGGCACAGCAGAAATATACCCTTAGCGGTTATGTGCGCGATGCTGCCAACGGCGAAACCCTACTTGGCGCATCGGTGGTAGTAGCAGAAAACCGGCAAACGGGCGCTTCTACCAATGTTTACGGGTTTTATTCGCTCACACTTCCGGCAGGCAGTTACACCATTGAAGTTTCATTTTTAGGCTACACCGCTCAGCAGGTTAAGGTAAATCTTATCCAAAACCAAACGCTCAATTTTGACCTGGCAGAGAGCAGCGTTATTATAGAAAACGCCGTAACTATTACCTCTACCCGACAAGACCAAAACGTAGAAAGCACCGATATGGGCAGAATGGACTTGTCTATTGAAAAAATTAAATCGCTGCCGGCGCTGGGAGGCGAGGTTGATGTGATACGAGCCATACAGCTTATGCCGGGGGTAAAAGGCTCCGGTGATGTAAGTTCGGGCTTGTATGTGCGCGGCGGCGGACCCGACCAAAACCTGGTACTGCTTGATGAGGCAGTTGTGTATAATATCGGTCATTTGTTTGGTTTCTTTTCAGTGTTTAATTCCGATGCCATAAAAAACAACACCCTTTACAAAGGCAGTATGCCGGCTGAGTATGGGGGCAGGCTCTCCTCTGTTTTAGATGTGAGCATGAAAGATGGCAACAATAAAACCTATGGCGTATCGGGCGGTATTGGCAACATTGCCTCGCGGCTTACCATAGAAGGACCGCTTCAAAAAGACAAAAGCTCTTTCCTGCTATCGGGCAGGCGCACTTATGCCGATGTATTGGCTCGCCCCTTTTTAAAGGGCACCGAGTTTGAAGGCAACGGATATTATTTTTATGACCTGAACGCAAAACTCAATTACCGGTTTTCTGACAAAGACCGCGTGTTTTTGAGCGGTTATTTTGGCAGAGATGTGTTTAATTTTAAAAGCCCCGATGGATTTAACCTCAATATGCCCTGGGGAAATGCCACCGGCACGCTCAGGTGGAATCACTTGTTTAGCAGCCGGTTGTTTATGAACGCAACGGCTGTTTACAATTCCTACTATTTTGGAGCCAACTCTCAGTTTGACAATTTCAGCTCCAAATTTTATTCGGGTGTAAGAGACTGGAACGCAAAAATTGATTTTGATTACTTCCCTTCATCGGCACATGAAATTAAATTTGGCGCTAACTATACTTACCATACTTTTACCCCCTACACGGTAGAAGCCCAAGTAGGCGACACCGAAATAAATACCGACGACGTGAGCAAACAAAACGCTCATGAAGTAGCGGTGTATGTGCGCGATGAAATTACCGTTTCCGAAAAACTGAAAATAAATGTAGGGCTGCGCGCCTCGGCTTTTCAACAGGTAGGACCCTACAAAGCGCCGGTTTACAATAACGAGGGTGTAGCTACCGATACCATTACCTACCAATCGGGCGAGCCGGTGGCTACCTATGGCGGGTTAGAGCCTCGGGTAAATTTGCGTTATGCTTTTACCCCCAGCATATCGGTAAAAGCCGGTGTAGCGGTTGCCAATCAGTATATACATCTTGTTTCTAACTCCACCGCCCTGCTGCCTACCGACCTGTGGGTGCCCAGCACTAAAGTGGTTGAACCCCAGCGAGGCATACAATACTCAGTAGGTTATTTTCAGAATTTTGCCGATAATATGTACGAGTTTTCGGTAGAAACCTACTACAAAGACCTGCGCAACCAAATAGAATTTGCCGAAAACTACGTGCCCGAACTTAACGAATTGGTTGAAAACAACTTTGTTTTTGGCAATGGGCGCGCCTATGGCGTAGAATTGTTTATGCAAAAAAAACGCGGTAAACTTACCGGCTGGGTGGGTTATACCCTTAGCCGAACAGAACGCAGTTTTCCGGATATTAACCAAGGGCGCACCTTTCCTGCCCGATACGACCGCACCCATGACCTATCGGTAGTGGTTATTTATGACGTTAATGACCGCTGGAACTTGGGAGCTACTTTTGTTTACAATACCGGTCAGGCTATTACCCTGCCCAATGGTTTTTACCTCATAGAAAACTGGATTTACACCGAGTTTGATATGCCCCGAAACTCCTACCGCCTAATGCCTTACCACCGCTTAGACCTCTCTGCCACCTACCGGCTAAACAAAAACCCGAAAGCTAAATTTAAATCCGACCTCAATTTTTCGGTGTATAACGTGTATAGCCGCATGAATCCGTTTTTCTTATACGCCGTTCCCGAAACTACACAAGGCGCTACCGGCAATACCGGCTCTATTGATATAAAACTAAAACAAGTTTCCCTGTTTCCCATTATTCCCTCGCTCACCTACAATTTTAAGTTTTAACCCCACCCAAACCCACTCCTCATGAACAAGTTAAAATATATAATAGCCCTCATAGTTACCGCTTTTATCCTCACCAATTGCGAAAAAGAGGTAATCCTTGACCTGCCCGACCCCGTAGCCAAAATAGTGGTAGAAGGCAGCATAGAAACCGATGCCCCGCCCTTTGTAACCCTAACCCAAAACTTTCCTTACTTTGGCTCCATTACTCCCTCCATGCTCGCAAATGCCTACGTGCGCGGCGCTACGGTAATGGTTTCAGACGGACAAACCGAGGCGCAATTAGATGAACTATGCTGGTCAACGCTTACCGATGCGCAAAAAGAACTGATAGCCCAGCTTGCCGGCAGCGCCCTGCCCGATAGTATTCCGCCCGATTTTGATTTTTGTGTTTATACTTTTTTCTCGTTTAATCCGCCCATTGTGGGGCAAAACGGTAAAACCTACACCCTCCACATTACCACTGCCGATGGCAAGGAATTGCACGCCACCACCACCATTCCGCAGCCTGTGCCGCTCGATTCTATTTGGTACGAACAAAACAAAGACCCCCGATACCCCGATTTATACCGCGTACTTGCCCGCCTGCAAGACCCCGATACGCTGGGTAATTACTACCGCTACTATACCCAGCGGCAAAACGAACCCATGTACCCGGGTTTCAGGTCGGTTTTTGATGACAAGCTCATCAATGGCAAAAACATCTTTTTCCCGCTTGACCGCGGCATTTTTAAAGGTGCAGAAATTGATTTTGATACCTACGGCTACTTTAACAAGCAAGATACCGTAACCATAAAATGGAGTACCATAGATACAAAAACATATAATTTCTGGCGCACCTTAGAGTTCAGCTCCAATTCCAGCAGCCCTTTGGGCGGTTCTACACAGGTAAATCACAATATACAAGGCGGCATTGGCGTTTGGGCAGGGTATGGTGTTAGTACCCTTCAAACTTTTGTAATTGAATGAGAAAAAACTATCTGCTTGTGGTATTTGTTTGCTTTACCCAATTGCTGCACAGCCAAAGCGCAGTGGAGGAGTACCGCATTAACCGCCAAATAGCTTTTAACCATATTACTGCGCTAAAAAACGGCGCGCTGCTGGTACGGCTCAAAACCAAAGAAAAATCTATTGAAGCCTACCGTAAATCGGGCGCTTTCAGTTTAGCCCAAAAAATAGAAGCCGAACAAGCAGCCGAAAACCGGCTCATTATGAGCATGGTTAAGGAGTATGTCAATTTTTGCCCTGTGTATTTTTTTTATACCCAGCATACTAAGCAGGTTCAGGCGGGGGTAAAACAAGGCATATTCCTCAACAATGATTTGCAGCCCGACCCCACTATTGTTTTGCCTACCGATACTTTTTATATAGCCGAAATTGATGCCCTCTTAGAAAACTTGCCCGATGAAGAACCGGAAGAACCCGATAGCCAACCTGCTGACAAACAGAGCCAACACGCACATACTACACTGCAAAGAGTTATGGTAATTAAAGACCGAAACCTAACTCAATTGCGCCGCCCTTTTCCCTATTACGTGCGAGTTACCTTTGACCAGTTTATGTATCTGAAATTTGAAAAACTCAACCACCGCCTACATCGGTTTTACCAGGAAGCAAGCCGGTAATAGTTACTTTGCTACATTCAATGCGGTCAATTTTGGGCTCTATATACTCAATAAATCACCAATAAAATCCTTTAACAGTAAAAATATGTATCCTTTTTGGGGAAAGTTGCGTCATAACTAAAAGTTCTGCACTTATTGCGGCATTATATTTGCCCAAAAACAGTAAATTACTTTAAGTTTAGCAATTTTTACTTACCCTCATAACAATGCAACCAACGCCATCTATTCCTACCCTCATATTGCTCTTAGAAGATAATGATGTTTGGCAACAAGTGGCGCACGATTTATCTAAACAAGGAGCTGAATTAGCCGATGAGCTGCGCCTATTTTGTTCGGCTAACAAACATACCCTTACCGATATACAGGTAGAAAGATTAGAGTATGTGTTACAACGCATAAATTACAATAAACTCATACAATTTTACCAAAAATGGGTAAAAAGCCCTAATCCCTCGCTTACCGAGGCGCTTATTTATCTTGCTGCCTACATTTACCCAACCTTAGATATTAATGACCCGCTATTAAGGAGCCGAATACGCGATATTTGTGAAGATGTGGAAGTGCGCATTAAAGCAAACATGACCATTCAGGAAAGGATAGAGCACCTAACGGAGGTTTTCTTTAATGTTCATCATTTTGAGCGGGCTGATGATACTGAGAGCCAGCATTTTGCCATTAATCATGCTTTGGCTTACAAAAAAGGGAACAGCGCACTGCTTACCCTGCTTTATT
>DDVC01000052.1:0-8455 GCA_002345145.1 Bacteroidetes bacterium UBA2322 | reverse complement strand
TTGACCGATTATTTTATGATACTTGGAGCACTGCGCAAACCTGCACCGGGCACCGGTTTATTGCAACCTAAAGATAGTGCCGAAACTACCAATTGGTACTGGGGAGAGGTAGATTTATTTATTGACCCAGCCGACAAAGGTGTGGTTATAGGAAAAAACCGATACCGCAGAATGTTAGACGAGCAGGATATAACCCTAACCGATAATTTTTTTCACCCTTGTTCTGTTGTGCAGGCTTTTCAATTCCTGGTGATGCAATTTCATTTTGCTCTCACTACACGAAATGACCAGTTGAATATAGACGAAATTCAAGACATACTAAACCTGTTAGAAAAATACAGCTAAACGGTAAAACTTAGGTATTTTATGGTAGTTGCCCCACTTAGGTTGAGCCTTTCATAACGCGTAGTAACCGATAACAAGGGGTTCGTTGCAAGCGGTGAATGGTATAAATCGGGGTAATTTGCCACTATTTTACAGCCTGTCTCTATTATGACTTCCAAGGTTGATTCGTATAGTACATCGCTATCGGTTTTAAGGTGAATAATACCTTCTGGTTGCAATATGTTTCTATACAGTTCAATATAACGAGTCGAAGTAAGCCTTTTTTTAGGTCTCTCCTTCTGCGGATCGGGAAAAGGCAACCAAATTTCTGCTATTTCACCCTTACCAAAGTAATGCTCAATTAACTCAACCTGACTTCTAATAAAAGCAGCATTGGTAAGCAACTGCATTTGAGCAAATTTTGCTCCGGTCCATATCCTATTGCCTTTCAGGTCAATGCCTATCACATTTTTATCGGGATATAAACGGGCTATTGCCGTAGTATATTCACCATATCCGCAGGCAAGCTCCAGCAAAATAGGGTGTTGGTTACCAAAATGCAAGGTTGCCCATTTTCCTGCATAATTGATGGTTTCGTTTTTATGATTGTATAAATCGGGATGGTGCCAATCTCTGTTTTCAAAAACATGCGGCATTGTTTTAATCTCGGCAAATTTTGCCAGTTTACCTTTTGCCATTCGTAATGCTGCTGGTTATGTTTCTATTAAAATAAACCTGCGGCGTTGCTGTTTTTGCCCCACAACGCCGCAGGAATCATTGCCAGTGAACAGTTGGGCATTAGTTACCTAAAAGGTAGTTAAACTCTAATAATATGCCTCCGGTAAGGTTGGCAGAGGTGGCGCGGTTGGCATCATAAACCGGTATGCCCAACACTTTCAAATCTCTGTTTTGGATATCGCCTAAGGAGTAATCGGCACGGAGCGACAAACCAAGATTAAGGTTGTCGGTTAAACGAAAGCGCGAACCCAAGCTAAAAGCAGCCGATAAATCGGTAGAAGTGAAAGCATCTTTGTACTCATAACCTATGCCGCTAAAGTCCACTTCCTCATCATCTGTAATTAATTTGGCTCCGGTTAGTAGCCCCAATTGTACGCCGGCAGTGCCTACAAAATAAGCTCCGGCATCGGGATTGCTGTTAAATTTGAGCAACAAAGGTATTTTGGCATAATTGAGTTTGGTTTGCATGGTTTCAAATCCTGAGGAGCCGTCTCCCACATATTTCTGCCCTTGTCCCGAAAAAAGAATACCTGTTTGAAAACCCAAAAAGTTTAAAAAGTTGTAACCGGCGTTAATGCCGTAAGCCATGCCCCAAGTACGGGTATAATCTAACCCGTCGCCGCGTGCAGCATCATCATCGTTAATAATCCAAACAGACTGAGGCAAAACCCTAACGCCAAACTCTAAGCCTTTTTGGGCAAAAACTGCACTGCTAAATGCTAAACTCAAAAACAAAACCGATAGTACTTTCACTTTTTTCATGTGCTATGATTTAAGAATGAATAATGACATAATTTTGGTTGCCGGGCGTTGCCGGTGTTATTGGTTTTGGTAAATAAACACTTGTGGTTTAGGGTGTTTAACGCTCATCATACCCCTATACATGCCTTGGGTGTTAAAAGGCATGGTTATGTTGCCTTGGTTATCTATGGCTATTACCCCACCGGTGCCGCCTTGTGGCAGTAATTTCTCAAATATAACGCGGCGGGCTGCTTCGGTAAGACTTAGGGCGGCATATTCCATGAGCGCAGCAATGTCATAAGCCACCACGTTGCGAATAAAAAACTCGCCGTGTCCGGTAGCAGATACTGCACAGGTGCGGTTGGCGGCAAATGTGCCGGCTCCTATGATAGGTGAATCGCCCACACGCCCGTAGCGTTTATTGGTCATACCACCGGTAGAAGTACCCGCTGCCAAATTGCCGTATTTATCTAACGCAACAGCGCCTACCGTACCTATTTTGTATGAAGCGGTTTCGCTCAGTTCTATAAATCCACCGGTACCGGGAGGCGCTTTTTTTTCCTCCTCTTGCATTTTTTGTAAGGATTTTTGTCGGGCGGGGGTAATGAAATAATCGGGTGTTACTATTTCTAAGCCCTGCTCCTTAGCAAAAGCATCAGCGCCTGCGCTTACCATCATTACATGCGGCGAGTTGTCCATTACCTTTCGGGCAGCAAGAATAGGATTTTTTACTGTTTTCAGCCCGCCTACTGCACCTGCTTTGCCGGTAGCGCCGTCCATAATAGAAGCGTCTAACTCGGCTGTACCGGAGTTGGTTAAAACTGCGCCCTTACCGGCATTAAACAGGGGTGAATTTTCTAACAACACAATAGCAGTCTGCACTGCATCAAGGGATGTTCCGCCTTTTTCAATCACAGCATAACCTGCCGTTAATGCAGCGGTAAGCTCCATACGGTACTGCTTTTCTAAGGTATCGGGCATATTTTGTTTTAGTATTACCCCGGCGCCACCATGTATGGCAATACCAAAATTTGCTTCTTTTGAATTATTCATACCCAAATTGCTGTATAAAAAACCATTGGGTTTAAAGGCAAACCCTACCCAACACAAAATAACGGTTGCTATAAACTGAATGGAATACCTAAACATGGCGCATAAACATTAAACGAAGTTAGATACTTGAAAACCGCCGGTAAAATACAAAAAAAACGGTTTCAAAAGGCAGTACAGTCAAAGAATACACCAAACCGCTTGGATTGGGTTAGATTAATACCTGTAAGACCCATCAGAATTAACCCCTACCTGTGGCAGGTTTCGGTAAGTTTCAAAATAATCGTATCCCACTTTCAGGTTATCCCAAAACTGAATAAGTCTTGAATTATGGGCATATTTTGAAAATTCAGTTTGATAGTGTTCGAAATTGTCAAATTTAAAAGGGAATATGTGTACCGGTATAACAGATTGTCCGCTGTCTTTTGCCAATACAGCCAACCAATAAACCTCTTTTATTTTATCGTTACCCAAAGGCAAACAGCCCGATGTCATACAAGAGCCGTGTATGTAAATATCGCCGCCCAAATTTCCATAGCCACCCAATATACGGTCTGATTCGTTTGGATAGTTAATGCCCAGCGAAAGGTAATAGGAACTTTCGGGGTTAAAATGGTTTACGTAGTAATAGCCTTCGGGAACCTGAAAATCGCCTTGACGGCGTTTGGGTCCTAATGAACCGGCTGAAACACAAACGGTGTACTCTTTAAATTTCACATACTGCCCGCCTTCTGCTTGTACCCAAACTTCTAAAATGCCTTCCTTTTTAAAAGCTCGCAGATAGATATTGCTGGGCGGATAAGAAAGCCCTCGTAGTGCAAAAGCAGTTTTAAGGTTGGTTTCAGAACCTATTTTAGCTTCCCAAACCCGAGGATAACGCAGTTGCTGATTAGCAAAGGAGATATAGGTGGTGTATTCTTGAGCAACAGATTTTTGTGTAAACAGCAAGGAACTGAAAAGCAGAAAAACAAAAACAACTGGTAAAGGCAGGTACATAGGTAAGGGTGTGTTTTATTGACTGCAAAAATACGCACACTTACCTAATAAAGGTTAATAACACAGGGGTATTTTAGGTGTGAACATAATGCTTAATCAAAAAGCATGTTGTAATCACGTTTTGAGGTTAAACATTTTTGGGCAAGCCAAACCGTTATTGAGATATTAGTTGTAACTTTACCACTTCTTACTTCAGTTGCAAGCCCTCATCTGTCTTACCACTAATTTTGTATGAAAAAAATTGATTTCAACTGGTATAATGCCGGCGGTCAAAAAATATACGCCCGAATTTGGCAACCCGATAATAAACCTGACCTTAAAGGGGTCATTTGTGTTGTGCATGGTTTGGGAGAGCATTGTAACCGATATGACCATGTAGCCCGTTTTTTTGTACAAAACAACTATGCAGTGTTAGCCTGCGATTTGTGCGGTCATGGTCAATCAGAAGGTAAGCGCGGACATGTGTCTTCCTTTAATGCTTTTTTTGAACAGATAGACCGCATGTTGGAAGAGGCAAGTAAGCGGTTTCCGGGCGAGCCAAAATTTATGTATGGGCATAGCATGGGGGGCAACATAACGCTTAATTACCTTATACTGCGCAATCCCCGCCTATTAGGCGCTGTTATCAGTGCGCCTTGGCTGCGTCCGGCTATGGAAATACCTTCTTCCAAACTTACCCTGGCAAAAATTGCCAATATATTACTGCCGTCTTACTTAGAAAACAACGGCATTGATGTAACTCAACTTTCAAGAGATGCCGGTGTGGTGGATGCCTACAAAAACGACCCATTGGTACACGATAAAATTTCTGCCCGATTGTTCTCAGAAGGCACTTCGTATGCCCAACATGCCATGAATAATGCTGCTCAACTAAGAATGCCGGTTTTACTAATGCACGGAACAAAAGATGGACTAACCGATTACCATGCCAGTGAGGAGTTTGCCCAATTAGCCGGCAGTATGCTCACTTTTAAAACTTGGGAAGGTTTTTACCACGAGCTGCACAACGAACCCGAAAAAGACGAGGTGCTGGCATTTGTATTGAAATGGATTGATGAAAAACAAAAAAAATCGACCGAATTGAGTTAATACAGCATAAACAACCTAATATTTGCCTCTGCTAATAAATAACACCTGCTTATGTTTTTTGAAAAAGTAGAACACTTGGGAATTGCGGTAAAAGACCTCAGCGCTGCTAATGCACTTTATACCCAATTACTCGGCGCGCCCCACTATAAAACCGAAGAAGTAGCCTCTGAACATGTGCTAACCTCTTTTTTTAAGGTAGGTGATACTAAAATTGAACTGCTACAAGCTACCCACCCCGATAGCGCCATAGCTAAATTTATAGAAAAACGCGGCGAAGGATTGCACCATATAGCCTATTCTGTAACTGATATTAAAGAAGCTATGCAACACTTGGCTGCACAAGGGTTTACTCTGCTCAATGCAGCGCCCAAACGAGGCGCCGATAACAAATGGGTTTGTTTTATACACCCCAAAAACTGCCACGGCGTACTAACCGAGCTGTGCCAAGAGGTAAACCCCCATGATGAGAGCCTGTAAAACTCCGCTCCTACCCGCTACCTATTCATAGTACCTTTGCGCTGTGCCTGTTCCTTACAGGTTTAGCGATACCGCACTTTATAGGTTACATCATATCTTTCGGGTAGTTTAGGCACAGTAACCCAGTTGTAATTTACCAATTGTTTAACCGTATCGCAGCCGGCAGTACCAACATAAACGGTTATTTCATAAATGTACTGTTTATCTTTGGTATCGGCAAGAATGCTGCGCGTGTAAAAAGCGGCACAACCGGTAACTTCTGTTTTTTTACCCAGCAGTGTACGCTCATTAAAATCAATAACAGGCGGTTCGTAACCCACACATAAAGAATCGGGAATAAGAGCAGCATAGGTATTTGCATCGTCTATGACAAACTCAGTTTGTTCCGATGCAAAACAGGGTATATTTACCGCCACAATGCCGTCTATATTTACCAATGATTCATCGCAGGAAATCTGCAATAAATAAACAAAAACCAATAAAAAACCAAATAACCGAGTCATACGAAACACTTAATAAACCAATGGTTCAACAACAAATAAATGAACAAAAAGACAGCCTCAGCTACCAAAAGGATTAGCTTTTAAAAGATAAAAAAACAGGGTAAAAAGTTGCACGAAAAAAAGATATTTTTACCTGTTGCCGCTTTTTTCCGAGTCCTGCTTTCTTTTACAGGCTAAAACGGTGCGCTAAGTTAATAAAACTCCACTATCCGGTTTAAAATTATGAGCACCCCAAAGGTATTTTCTTACAATACTCGCCAAAATAGGGAATAAACCACCCAATAGGTTTGTCAAACAAAACAATAATGCAGGAGTTAAACCGTCATACCGATTGGGAACTGGTAGAGCTGGCACGCTCAGGCGAGCAGCGGGCTTTTAATGCCTTAGTAATAAGGCACCAAAAAAAAGTGGCCACTACCATAATAGGTATGCTGGGTAAAACACCCGAAGCCGAAGATGTGGGGCAGGAAACTTTTTTACGCTTTTACAATGCCCTAAACAATTTTAGGGGCGATGCAAGTGTTAGCACTTACCTTACCAAAATTGCCATTAACCTTTGCCTTAACGAACTGAACCGAAGAAAAAAACGCTCTTTTTTATCCTTATTTTCCTTAGCCCCAAACCGTAACCAAAACGAAGAACCCTTTGAACTACCCTTGCCCGATACATCGCAAAAACCCGATAACTTTGACAACAAAGACCTTATACAAATTGCCCTGCAACAGTTAGACCCTAAGTTTAGAAGTGTTGTGGTGCTTAGGCTTATAGAAGGCTACTCTACCAACGAAACTGCACAACTGCTCAATCTGCCCTTAGGCACTGTATTATCCCGATTAGCAAGAGCACAGGATAAACTGAAACAATTACTGCAACATCTTTTTAACTAATCTATTAACCATCACTTTTTAACCCCAACTCTCACAATATGAACCAGTTTTACCAACTTATATTCCGTTCTTTTGAGGAGCAGCTCGCCCCTCATGAACAACAATTGCTGCACCATGCCCTGCAAACCAACCCCCAACTAAAAGCCGAATACGATAATTTGCTGAAATTGAGAACTGCCCTTGCCAACCAACAATTTGACTTTGAGCCGCATTTTGCAGAGCGGGTAATGCAGGCAGTTGCAATTCAAGCAATGCCCAAAAATGTTACCCTCAGTTTTGACGCCCAATTAACCATTGCCTTTAAACGGTTGGCTGCTGCAAGTGCGGCCGCTATCATCATTCTTTTGGGAGTTACCTACTACCAACATCAATCGCTGTCTGTTAATGCTATTACAGGTTTAAACAAATACAACCCCGACGATATAGAACTGCTCTACACTATTGATATTTAACCCGATGTGCTATTGTTCCGTTTTTTTTACCTAACAAGCATCGCTTAATCAATAATCAACTAACCATGACTTTTAAATCTATAGCCATCTTGTTTCTTACGCTGCTCATTGGGTTTGTGCTGGGTGTGCTCAGTGCAGGCAGATTAGTGGAAAGCAGGGTAAATAATATGCAACAATTAAGAGAATCGCCCCTGAAACAGTTTGTGCAAACCCTACAGCCCGATGCGGAACAGGAACACCAAATTAGCCCTGTTTTGCAAAAGTATGAAGAGGAAATAAAGGCTCTGCATCAGGAAACCCGATTGCTCATTAGAGCTACTATTGACTCTATGCTGAATGAAATAGACCCGATGCTGAACGAAGCCCAAAAAAACCGAATTACGCAAAAAAGGCTGCAATCAAAAGAACGCGAAAGCAAAGGTTTACCTCCTCTACAACCATGGGGTCCGCCGCCGCCGCCACATCATGCCCCTCCTACTACACTTACCCAGCCTGCACCACCACCCAAGCAGCCGCCTGTACAGCAAAACAATTCCTTGCTTCCGCCCGCCCCCGACAGTGTAAAAAAAGCGCCTCCCACCGGTAAACCCTTTGCCCGTAATCGGTTCAGACCGCCTTTTACACCGCCCCACCATGCTCCGCCTATAGATTCGGTTAAATGGCGGCAGCATATTCAGCAGCGTTTACAAACCCCGCCCGATACTGCTACCTTAAAACAACTTTGGCAAAAGAAAAGAAGCGGAATACCTTTTACCGCCCAAGATTCAGCACAATGGCGAGCAATACACCGGCACATCAGATTGCACAAAACATTTAGCAGCAACAATGATTCGCTACCCGATGTAAAACCACGCCGCCCTTTTAACCAATTTCCAAGGTAAATTGACATTAGTAGGTATTGGGCAGTAATGGATAGTCAGTACTATTTATTATTCGCAACTACATACCCTGTGTTTTGGTCTTAACTAAATTCCTTGTGATAACCGCAAAGAATGCAAAGGTGAGCGCAAAGCTTGCAAAGACTTTGTATTCTTGGCGCAAAATCTTATCAATTAGCCTGCAAATACGCCATGAGCCTGCATGATGGGCAGTACATCAGTAACTACTGTTTTAAAAAAATCGGCGCTAATCAGCTCCATCCGTGTTTTCCGTGTGCTAATTGCTGACAGAAATCTTACCCATTAGCCTGCAAATACGC
>DDVC01000179.1:1965-3331 GCA_002345145.1 Bacteroidetes bacterium UBA2322 | reverse complement strand
GGGCACAATGGGGCCTGGGGTGAACTCGCATGGAGTAGGGGGGAAATATGAAGTTAGATTTCAAACCATTTTTGGACTTAAACTCACAATTACTCCTAATAAATAAAATGAAAATATTAAAAGTACTATTCTTAATCTTTGCCTTACTTTCTTTTTTTTCTGGAAGATTTGCTACACTTTTAGATAAAAGAGTTTTTAACAATGAAATACCAAAAGATTCAAATATATTAGTATATTTTGTAAAACAATTTTTACTTACATTGATTGCCTACAAAATACTAATACCCACTCAAAATTTTAAGCGTTGGGAGGTTAAAAACAAAAATGAATTAATAGCTGTTAAAACTATACGCCTAATGTATGCTTTATCAATTAGCAGCCTATTATGTTTATTATTGGTACTCATATTGTTAATATGCAATAATTGATTTGAATTATTTTTATGATTTAATGTCCATATAAGCACAGAAAAATAGTTTAGGCGGTGGTTTTGAAACTACATTTAGCGGTCCGGTAAACAGAATGGGCGAAACGCTGAGTTATGAAGCGGGTTTAAATGCAGGTTATTTAGTAGGTCAAGTGCAAGGAACTATGGGACCGGGGGTAAATGCACAAGGGTTGGGCTGGAAAGTAGAAAGAAGAGAGTTTACTCTAAAAGCAATCGTGGGTTTTAAAATTAGCATCACTCCAAATAAATAAAACTATATGAATAGTGTAATTGAAATTGTTGCTTTGCTGATTGTCATTTTATCTTTTATTTTTTATAGAATTTCTGCTCACCTCGACCGTAAACTTGCAGAAAAAAAAATTCCCTCAAAAAATTCTTTGACCTTCTATTTAATAAGGCAAACCATAATATCTATCATTGCATATAGGTTTATTCTCACGCCTAAGCATTACATTAAATGGGAGGCAATGAACGAAAATGAAGAGAAAGTTGTCAGATTGATAAGGTTTTTTTATTGCCTTTCAATAATAAGCCTTTCACTCTTTTTAGGTTTAACTTTGTATATTTTACTGCTACATTAATTAGCCCCGCTCTCGCGAGACTTTGCCCTATAAATTGAGAAACCCATAAGACTTTGCCGCCCCACCCCCAAGAAACCCCACTCAGTTACACAGACTACTACTCCGCCCCTGCGCACCTACCCACCCGCCGTAGTACCCCTACCCGAAAGCTGTACCATACGCGATTACATACTGGGCTTAGAGTACCTAAACCAACAACAAGAAGCCTACTACCACGAGGAAGGACGCATCAACCTCTTAGCCGGCAGCCGCACCGAGTACACCCTAAAAGACCACCTTGGAAACGGCAGAGTTTACTTCTACCACCATGCCGCCACCCCCGGCAACCCACTAAAAA
>DDVC01000179.1:0-1704 GCA_002345145.1 Bacteroidetes bacterium UBA2322 | reverse complement strand
TCAAAAACTTTCCCCTAACTTTGAGGCTGCGGTGGGCGTAGAGGCTAATGCGTATCAGTATAATGGAAAAGAACTAAACGAAGACTTTGGCTTGCATTGGATGGACTATGGCGCAAGGTGGTATGACCCGCAAATCAACCGTTGGGGGCAGATAGACCCGCTGGCGGAAAAGTATGCTAATGTAAGCCCTTATGTGTATGTAGGTAACAACCCAATGATATATTTAGACCCCAATGGCAAAGAAAACATGATATACTTACTTTTCTTACCCTCTGCCCAAGTAAGCGCAGAAGCGAGAAAGGAAATACAATCTCAAATGCAAGCCATATTCGACAGTTTTTTTCCCACAGGCACAGTAAGTGTAATAGACTTTGCACAATCGGGATCAAACATTATCAATGGTAGCTATTTAGACCCATCCGACAGTTTTGTTGCTTTTGGTAGTGTAGAAGAATTAAAGAGTATTGCGTCCGATTGTTTTTACAGTTGCAGCTCGGCAGATGATTTTATTAAAAGATTCATCGGTTCACCATTAAATCCTGAAAGCAGCGAAAACAATGGCTCTGCAACCGGTCGTTTTGTAGGGATAGACGCAGCAGAGCTTGAAGGGCGTTCTGCAAAAGATGCCGGTATGGTAGGAGCGTTGTTAGGCGCACATGGATTAGGACATAATGCCGGTATGGGAGATACAGACTACTCAACAAATTCCGTAGGTGGACATCAAGGACTAAATCAAAAGGGAATTATGGCAAGTGGAGACGCAAGAGGCAGGATGATTAATAGCACAGAGAACCCCGTTAATGTTTCTGAATTCATCAACCCTAAAAACAACACCAGAGAAATTGGCTATTACAAACAAAAATTTAATGGCAAGTCTCCGTCAGACAATTACAAAAAGAACCAAGATACAGGCAAAATGATTACGCCCAGATAACAACGCATAAAAACTTGTTTTATATGAAAAGTCACCCCTACTTACAACTATATTTGTTTTCACTCTTAACAATGTTTGTTGGTATTCATTGTGCGGTAAAAGAGTGTGTAAGAGATGAAAACAATTGTATTCTATTAGAGTGCACAAATGTGCGCTTCAATCTACCCATTGAATATGAAAAAGTTACCTACAATGACTTTTGGAACAATTGGTCTAACAATGAGAAGTGTTTTCAAATTTATGGTGAAGATTGGAAAGGTTTTTATCGCCACAAAAGCGACACACTAATAAAAATATGCTTTGTTCTTAACAAAAACTCAGTAAGTCACAAACCAACCTGGAAACAGTATAGTTCTTATGACTCCACACTTCGGATGTATTATACAGGCTATCTCTTTGGTGAAAAACTAACAAAAAATCTTTACTTTGATACCGAGAGCGATAAAAATAAAGACAGCTTATTAATAACAGAAGTGGTTGGCAGAGTTAGAACAGCATGGCGCTACAAGCGGCTATCGGAGTTTCAGGATATGGAATACTGTGAGCCAATAGACAGTATGTATCACTATGAGCTAACCATCCATGGACGGATTTTTATGGGTTTTGATGTAGCAAGAGATACCCTTTTCCCCATTGAGGAGTACAGAAAAGAAGCATTTAGAATTTGGAACGCCATCGAGTTTGATGATTAACCAACCCCGAATACGCCTACGATGCCAACGGCAACCTCATTATAGACGGCAACAAAAGCATCACCACCCGCTACAACC
>DDVC01000155.1:471-11821 GCA_002345145.1 Bacteroidetes bacterium UBA2322 | reverse complement strand
CCCATTAATAGCGAGAATGGCTGCATCAACATTGATTGAGGAATTTTTTCTGAAATATAAGTGGTTGCCTATTAAATTGGCGCTTACATCTGAAAATGCTCCGTATTCATTTTGCTGATAGATAGCCTCCAATACCTCCTTGGCATCGGGTTTTAAATTATCATACGCGCTGCCAAAAATTTGCCGCAACTCCTTTGTAAAATCGGTCTTTTTGAGAATGGGTTCTAAGCAATACACCTGTAATGCTATTGTACTTATAGGGTGTTTATGTACTAAACCCCAGTTTTCTAACTGCCTTATAACTTCAAAATGGTTGTTATCGGGGGTTAAATTTACGGTAAACTTTTCTGCATCGTTTAGTTTTTCCGACTTATAGAAGTAAGACAAAACGGTTTTTTGCTCGTTGGTTAATTCTTTGCCGTTTGTTTTTTGGAGCAGATATTTTGTAAAACCATTTAGCCATGCTGTACAGTTGGCATCAAGCACTTTACCTTTTGGAATAAACAGACCAATTTCATTTTCGGTATAAATTCTGTAAAATGGCACATCAATCAGATTATTTAAGGCACAATTGGTTAGAGTAGCCATACCAATGCCTCTTCTTTCCCAGCGTTTGTATGCTTTTAATACATCGGCAAGATTGGGGTTTTGTGCTTTGGGAACGGGTATTATTCGCCTTATTTTTATCGGAACTTCGGTGGTAATTACCTGTTCCTGCCTAAATTTACCCGGATTCCTGATTTCTATATACTCGTTATTCCTAACTCGCAGAATTGAAAACCTGTTTGAAGTGTAATCTCGGTGCGCCAAAGCATTGTTAATGGTTTCGCGGATTACCTCCTCCGGATATTCATATACTGCTACCCCTCCGCGCTCAACACTTACACCGGTTCCGGTTTTACTAAATGTAAATGCCCATGCGTTTTCCATTAGTGGAATGATATTATCCTTGTATATTTTTTGGTCATTTGCTAATGACCGGTCTGTTTCAAAATACGCATCTAACTCACATTTTTCTCCTACAAAATCAAAAATATGATTACCACAAACCAACATGCCCAGCAGGGTGGGATTGCCATTGCGTATCATTTTTTTTCTGTCCAAAAAGGAGAGGGCAGCTGTTATATCAGCTTTAAGGGTTTCTACCTTTTTGTCTGTGTTGAGGCGTATAATAAAATCATTTAGTTTATCAGCATCTAAATCGTTGAGTGTGGCATTGGGCACAAAATCTAATTCGGTAGCTTGTTTTAACTCATCTTTCAGTTGTTTTTGCCTTTCTACTTTTTCGTCAGGTATTTTATGGTCGCCGGTAATTCTTCTTTCCCAAGCCTCTCCGTTTAAAAATACATATTTTAATTCATCGGGAAGTTTTTCTATAAAAATCAGGCAAATCTGTCCCGACAGGAAAGGTTTCACTTCTATCAAATCGGGACGAATGTACTCAGATAAATCTATTTTTGTGCCCTTGTCATCAGTAAACAACTTGCAAAGCTCTTTTATCTTACTTTCATTGTTGGCATTGTAGCCGGTAAATGTGTAACGCTGTTGTTTTTGGTCTTCTTTTACTCCTACAATGATGATGCCCCCCTTTGTATTTAAAAAAGCACATACCGTTTTATGCAGCTCTTTCCAATTGCTGCCGCCCGATAAATCTTTCAATTCTATTTTATCGGTTTCTGCCGAAATGTATGTTCCGGTAGTTATCTGCTCTTCTAATGCAAGAAGTATTTTGTCTATTTCTCTCATGTTGTTTTAGTTAACAAATGATTGACAAGCTCCTCCACTCCCCCAAACGGCATAACAACAACAATCGGTTTTACAAATTTTTCAACTCGCGAACTAATTTTTCAATAGAGCTTTTGGCATCGCCAAAAAGCATACGGGTGTTGTCGTTAAAAAAGAGGCGGTTTTCTATGCCTGCATAACCGGCGCTCATGCCTCGTTTAAGTACTACTACTGTTTTTGATTCGTCAACATCTAAAATGGGCATACCATAAATGGGACTGGTGGGGTCGTCTTTGGCGGCGGGGTTTACCACATCGTTTGCGCCTATTACCAGCACTACATCGGTATTTTTAAAGAGCGGGTTGGCTTCTTCCATTTCCAATAGTTTGTCGTAAGCCACATCGGCTTCGGCAAGCAGCACGTTCATGTGTCCGGGCATTCTGCCGGCTACGGGGTGAATGGCATATTTTACCTCTACACCGCGCGCTTCCAGCACCGATTCAAACTCGTGGGTAATATGCTGTGCCTGCGCTACTGCCAAGCCATAACCCGGCACCACCATTACGCGCTGTGCATAATTGCACAAAATAGCACAATCATTGAGCGATACTTCTTTTGCCACGCCCAACTCGCCTGCATGAGCAGCGCCTGCCGCCCCGCTCTGTCCGCCAAAAGCGCCCACTAATACATTGAGCAGCGAGCGGTTCATGGCATTGCACATGAGTATGGTAAGAATAGTGCCTGCCGAACCTACCAAAATACCGCCCGTGAGCATGGCTTTGTTGCCATATAAAAACCCGCCAAATGCGGCGGCTAAACCGGTAAATGAGTTGAGCAAGGAAATAACCACCGGCATATCTGCCCCGCCTATAGGCAGCACAAACAACACGCCATACACTAATGACAGGAACATAACCACATACAACAGCCCCAAATTTCCCTCAGTTTGGCTCATGATAAAAGCGCCTAAACCTAAAATGATGAGCAGCAGTACGGTATTAAACAGTTGCTGACGGGGCAGCACATAGTCTTTTATTTTGCCCTCCAATTTGCCGTAGGCTATCATACTGCCGGCAAACGATACAGAGCCTATCATAATACCCAGCAAAATCATCAACACTTCGCTGTTAAACAGGGTTTCGGCGTAGTTGCTTTGGGTGTATTTACCAAACTCGTTTACCGAAATAAGCGCCGCACAAGCGCCGCCCATGCCGTTAAAAAACGACACCATTTGGGGCATAGAGGTCATTTTTACCCGCTTTGCCATGAGTGTGCCTATAATGGTGCCAATGATAATGCCGGTAAAAATCCAAGGCAGGTTGCCTATGGGTTTGCCTTCGGGGCTATGATACAAAAACAGGGTGCCTATAATAGCTAATGTCATACCGGCAGCAGCTATAAGGTTGCCGTTTCGGGCGGTTTTGGGATTGCTGAGCATTTTTAGCCCGAAAATGAATGATACAGAGGCAAGAAAATATAGTAGATGGAGGAGGTTTTCTTGAAATTCCATGATGTTTGTTAGTGGTTAGTGATGAGTGATTAGTGGTGAATGGTGAGTACAGTTACCCGGTACCGACTACCAAGTACTATGTACCAAATACCAAGTTACCCTCTATTTTTTCTTTTTAAACATTTCCAACATGCGGTCGGTAACTACAAAGCCGCCTACTACGTTTAGCGTACCCATAACCACCGCTAAAAAGCCCAGTATGAGGGCAAGGTAATTATCGGGTTCGGCATGACCCATTACAATGATAGCGCCTATGATAACTACGCCGTGTATGGCATTTGCGCCCGACATGAGCGGGGTGTGCAGTACGGCAGGCACATTAGATATAACCTCTATGCCCAGCAGAATAGAAAGGGCTAAAATATAAACAGCCTCTATGTGCTGACCTAAAAAGCGAAAAATTTCAACAATATGTTGGCTTAAAAAAGGTAGTACTTCGGTCATGATATTTGGTTGAGGTGGTTAAAATGGTGGTTTAGCTTGTTAGCGATTGTTTTACCCGTTGGTTTACCACCTGCCCTTGGTGGGTAAGGCAGGAGCCTTGCACTATGTCGTCGTCAAAATTGAGGTGTAGGCTGCCGTCTTTGGTTATGAGGAGTTTTAGGAAATTAACCACGTTTTTTCCAAACATTTTGCTGGCATCTTGCGGCACAGTGGCAGGTATATTAGATTGCCCGATGATGGTAACACCGTGGCAAACCACCGTTTGGTTGTTTTGGGTAAGGGCGCAGTTGCCGCCGGTAGAAGCCGCCAGGTCAATAATAACCGAGCCGGGTTTCATTTTGGCAATGGTTTCTTCGGCAATGAGCAGCGGGGCGCGCCTGCCGGGTATTTGGGCGGTGGCTATAATAACATCGCTTTTAATGGCGTGTTCTTGTATGAGTTGTTGCTGTTTTTGTTTGTATTCTTCGGTTTGCTCTACGGCATAGCCTCCGGCGCCGGCATCTTCTTGTGCGCCCTGCACCTCTACAAATTTAGCTCCCAGGCTCATTACCTCTTCTTTTACGGCGGTGCGCACATCAAAAGCCTCTACCACAGCGCCCAGCCTTCGGGCGGTAGAAATGGCTTGCAAACCGGCTACACCTGCACCCAATACCAGCACTTTGGCGGGGGTAATGGTGCCGGCTGCCGTCATAAACATAGGGAAAAACTTGGGTAAATGCGCCGCTGCCATCAGTACGGCTTTATAGCCAGCCACCGTAGCCATAGAAGATAAGATGTCCATGCTTTGGGCGCGGGTGGTGCGGGGCACTAAATCGAGGCTGAAAGTGGTAAGCCCATGTTGGCAAAGCGCTTGTACCGGCTCTGCATTGCCCATGGGCTGAAACACGCTAATTACTATCGCATCGGGTTTTATGCCTGCCAGCTCATCGGGCGCAAAAGGGGTAATGCGTATGAGCACATCGGCTTGTTGTTTTATAGCGTTTGCTGTGCTTAGTTCTGCTCCGTTGGCGGCATAATCATCATCGGCGGCAAAGGAGCGGCTGCCGGCGCCGGTTTCAACTAATACCGTTGCCACTTGCAGGTTTTTGAGTTGTTTTACCGCATCGGGCAGTAGCGCTACCCTATGTTCGGCATCGGGCTCTTTTAAAATTCCTATGGTCATGTTTGGTTAGAATGGGTGGTTTAAAAAGTAGGAGGTAAAGGTAAAAAATTTTTGTTTTTATAGGGCAACAAGTTGGGCTGATGATATTTATGGTGTTGTAGCATCGGGTGGTTGGTGTTTCCAGCGGCGGTGCGTCCAGAGCCAGTCTTCGGGTTTTTGACGAATATGTTTTTCGAGGGTGGTCATAAAAAGCTGGGTAATTTCGCCTTCGGCAGCTTGGGCGGCGTTGGGGTGCAGCAAACTCATTGTAATGGTATAAAAACCACGTTTTACCCTGCTTACCTGCACATAATAAACGGGCAGGTTATTGGCGCGGGCGTGTTTTTCTGCGCCGTAGGGGCAGGCGGTGGGTTGGTTAAAAAACTGTACCCAGTAGGCTTTTTTGATGCTGCCAGGGTTTTGGTCGGCTAAAAAAGTAA
This sequence comes from Bacteroidetes bacterium UBA2322, assembly GCA_002345145.1. GTDB lineage: Bacteria > Bacteroidota > Bacteroidia > Chitinophagales > UBA2359 > UBA2359. The sequence goes on along the minus strand of DDVC01000155.1, from coordinate 6,561 downwards.
CGGCAATGGTTTGGTCTTTGTGGTTTTCAAACGTGATGGAGGTTTGGTGATTAGGCACAAAGGTCATACCAAAAGCCTGCCTTGATTGCAAGCCGTAGCGGTTTATGTAGGGGTTGGCAAGCGGGCGATAAATGGTAAGCGCTTTTTGCCGGGCATGAAGCCCCACCACAGCGCACCACTCCCAGTTGGCGTAGTGTGAGCATATAGCTACTATGCTCTGCTTTTTTTGGTAAAGTTCATCGGCTACCGATTGGCTTAAAAACTGCGCTCTGCGTTGCAATTCATGGGGGCTAAGGTGAAAGGTTTTGATGCTTTCTAAGGTTACATCGCAAAAATTGCGGTAAAATTTCCATGCAATAGTTTGTATTTCCTGCTCCGATTTATCGGGAAAACAACGGCGCAGGTTTTGCAGTACTATCTTTTTTCGGTAGCCCAATACCGAGAACAATAACACCCGAAGTGCATCGGACAAAATATACAACGCTGCAAATGGCAAACGCGAAAGGAAAAAAACAGCTACCCGAAAAAATATATACCCGATGTACTGCACAGTCAATTATTTAACCTGCCCCCTGCCGCCGCTGATAGGCTTTTGGCACAAAAAATATACGGTTTTCCGACTAATTTTGGGGGCGAAATGAATTGCGCAAAGGTAAGCAGTTTTGTTGGGATATGGGTGTATGTAGGGGCTTTTATGCTTGGGGTATTACCCTGCCGGCATCAAATATCCGGGTTTTATGTTCTATTTGTGGCAAAACAGCTATCTTGCGCCCAATTAGAGGCGGTTATATTTAATATAACGTAACTTTGCTTTTTTGTATCTCTAAAAACACCAAGAATGGCACGATACGCTATTTCTGATATTCACGGCTGCTGCCGCACTTTTGAGAAAATGTTGTTTGAAACGCTTAATCTTCAAAAAACCGATGTTCTTTACCTGCTTGGCGATTATATAGACCGAGGTCCCGACAGCAAAGGCGTGTTAGATTTGATTATGCGTTTGCAAGAGGAGGGTTATGAGGTACACTGTTTGCTGGGCAACCACGAGGCTATGATGCTAATAGACCAAAAAGAGGAAAGGCAAAATTATGAAAGCAACTGGTATCACCAAGGTGGGCTCAGAACGCTGCAAAGTTTTGGTGTAAGCCATGTTTCAGAGATACCCGCCAACTATATAGATTTTATGGAAAACCTGCACTTAACCATTAAGCTCGATGATTATTGGTTGGTTCATGCGGGGTTCAATTTTAGGAAGCCCAATTTTTGGGAAGATATGTATGCCCTTATCTGGATTAGAAACTGGCATAAAGACATAAAACCCGAGTTGCTGGAGGGTAGGATGATTATACACGGACATACGCCTATGCCTGCCGCTGCCATACTTAGCGCCGCAGCCCGGCAACCCTTGTCGGTTCTTGATATTGATGCAGGCTGTGTTTATGCAGAAATAGAAGGTTACGGGTATTTGTGTGCTATGAATTTAGATACCCGCGAACTGATTTTTGAGGCAAACATAGATGAACAAAAACCTTATGCTCTAAACTAACCGGTGGCGCTTTTACTCTGCCTCTTTGCAGAGTTGCATTAGATATTGTTGCTTTTGATGTTCGCGGTGGGTTTGGCAGTATTGGGTAAAATAGCGATGTCTGCTAATAAATTCAATTTGGCGTTTATTCCACTCATGGAGGGTGAGGGTGGGTTGTATGTGCATGTGTAGCAGTTCCTGATACAGCAAAGCGGCTTGTCGGGCAGCATCGGGGGTTCCGAGGTATTCCAAGTCGGCATCGGCAAGTACTTTTTCGGGTTTGGTAGTAGGCGTTTGGGGCAATTGAGTTGCCATTATCATGCTGCACACCGCCGTTATATCCTTGGTGGAATAGCCGTATTGCTGCATGTACTGCCGTGCGTAGCGGCACCCAATGGGTTCGTTATGTTCATAGGCTTCTAAATAGCCGGTATCATGAAAAAGTGCGGCTATACGTAGCAAGTGCAATTCTTTTGGGGTGCAGTTTTCGTGTTCACCTATTTCCATAACTCTGTCCATTACATAAAGGGTATGCTCGTAATTATGGTAGCAGAGCGATTTGGGCAGTTGGGTTTTGAGTAGGTTAAGTATATATTCTTCCATGTTTGGGTTTAATGTGCTGCCGATTTTGCTTTCAGCACACCACCGGAGGCTTCGGTAATGCGTTGAACAAAGATAAATGCTTTGGGGTCAATTTCCATAATGGCATCTCTCATTTGTCTTATTTCTAATCGGGTAACTACGGTAACAATGATGTCGGTATCGGTTTTAATTTCGTAACTGCCGGGCAGGTAGCCGCGCTCGCCTTTGTAAACGGTAATGCCTTTACTCATTTCATTAACCAAAAAGTACTTTACCTCCTCCGGTTTTGACGATACGATGTTCATGGCAGTAAATTCTTCTATGCCATCTACTACGTACTCGGTGGCTTTGGTGGCGGCAAAATAGGTAATAATAGAGTACATGGCTGTTTCTAAACCTAAGTATAATGCGGCACAGGAAAAAATAAAGGTGTTTAAAATCATGATGATTTCAGTGTTAGACAAGCCGGTGCGGCGCTTGGTAAATACGGCTATTACCTCTGCTCCGTCTATTACGCCGCCTGCTCTTATTACCACCCCTATGCCTGAGCCAATGATAATACCCCCAAAAAAAGCTATCAGCAGCCTATCGCTGGTAACAGGCTCTATATGAACAAACTGTAACCCCAAAGCCAGCAGCAGCACTGCTATAACGGTAAGCACTGCAAAGGTTTTACCTATGCGAAGGTAGCCCAGATAAATAAACGGTATGTTAAACAAGATAACCAACACACTGATGTTCCAGTGAAAAATTTCGTGCAGCAAAATGGAAATACCGGTTATACCTCCATCTAAAAATTTATTGGGTATCATAAACCCTTTCATGGCTAATACTGCCAGCCCGGTGCCTGCTAATACGGATAACAGTGTGCGGGGGTTGAGTATTCTGTTCCATTCTATTACATCGCTTCGGTGCTTAGAGTGCATGGGGGTAAAAGTGTAGTGTTATGACGGTTGAGTAGTGTATTAACTGAAACAGGCAGTGCAATACATAGACTTGCACATCTGCTTTTGCGCCGGTGCGGCAAAAATACGGCATTTTTTTGCCTATTTTGTAGTTGCTTGGGTAAAACATTGCCAAACTGTTATTGGTGGCACATTACCGGGTTTTATGCTTCTAAAAACTTTGCGGCTGCGCTGAGCGGGTGGCGTTTCTATTTTAATGATGATATTGGGCAGATGAGGGGTTTGGGCATTGAGCAGAATGCGTAAATATGCCCCGTTTTCTTACCTAATCATGGCAGCAGTATATAAGCAACATCTTCTTCCTATGCCCCCCACCCTTTTGTATGCCAACAAACTTTTGTATCTTTGCGTTTTGTACCACAAAGTAACAAACATGACCCACACCCCCAAAAGATACCTTATTACCGCCGCCCTGCCCTATGCCAACGGACCCCTGCACATAGGGCATCTTACCGGCGCCTACATACCTGCCGATATTTATGTGCGTTACCTGCGGCTACATGGCGAAGACGTAAAATTTGTATGCGGCTCCGATGAGCATGGAGCTGCCATAACCATACGCGCCAAGCAAGAGGGCATTACCCCCCGCCAAATTGTAGATAAGTACCACGCCATAAACAAACAAGCCTTTGAGCAAATAGGCATTTCGTTTGATATTTACCACCGCACCTCCGATGCCCTTCACTACCAAACCTCGCAGGAGGTGTTTAAACAACTGTTTGACCAAGGCGTATTTACCGAGCGCGAAACCGAACAGTATTACGACGAGCAGTATCAACAGTTTCTTGCCGACCGTTACATTACCGGCACCTGCCCCCGATGCCACAACGAAGGCGCTTATGGCGACCAGTGCGAAAAATGCGGCTCTACCCTCAGCCCTACCGATTTAATTAATCCAAAATCTATGCTCAGCGGCAACCCGCCCATACTAAAACCCACCCTACACTGGTACCTGCCCATGAACCAATACGAAACGTGGGTAAAAAACTGGATTGAAACCAACCAACAATCTGAACCGTGGAAAAAACACGTGCTGGGGCAGTGCCGCTCATGGGTGGAGCAGGGCTTGCAGGAGCGCTCCATGACCCGCGACCTCAACTGGGGGGTGCCCGTGCCGCTGCCCGGCGCTGAGGGTAAAGTAATTTACGTGTGGTTAGATGCCCCCATCGGGTATATTTCGGCTACCAAAGCGCTGCTGCCCCATACGTGGCAGGAGTACTGGCAAAATCCCGATACCAAATTGGTGCATTTCATCGGGAAAGATAATATCGTTTTTCATTGCATCATTTTTCCCATTATTTTGCACGCTTTGGGCAATTATACCCTGCCTGCCAATGTGCCGGCAAACCAATTTATGAACTTGGAGGGCGAAAAAATGTCCACCTCGCGCAATTATGCCGTTTGGCTGCACGAGTACCTTGCCGAGTTTCCGGGCAAAGAAGATGTGCTGCGCTTTGTGCTTACCGCCAACATGCCCGAACAAAAAGACAGCGATTTTAGTTGGGCAGATTTTCAGGCAAAAAACAACAATGAGCTGGTGGCTATACTGGGCAATTTGGTAAACCGCGCCATAGTACTTATACACAAGTACTACGGGGGTAAACTGCCCGTTATAGCGCCCACTGCCCGCAAAATGGTGTATGCAGAAGCAACAGAGGTATTTACCACCCTACAGCAAGCCCCCATTAAACTGCACCAAGCCATACATCAATACGAGTTTAGAAACGCTTTAAATGTAATAATGGACGTGGCGCGTGCAGGCAATAAGTTTTTAACCGAAACAGAACCGTGGAAACGCCATAAACAAAACCCCGATGAAACGGCTGCCATATTAGAAGTTTGCCTGCTGCTCATTGGGTGGTTAGGCGTATATATAGAGCCGTTTTTACCCCTCACCGCCGCCAAAATAAGCCGGCAGCTACGCCTTACCACTGCCGATGTAGTTAGCATATTAGCCGGCACTTACTCCGTAGAGCCGGAGGCAGCGGTAAACCCGCCCGAACTGCTGTTTGAAAAAATAGACGATGCCGCCATAGCGCTGCAAACCGAAAAATTAACAAAGGCAAAGGCTGCATACGAAGCAGCAAAAAATCCCACATCGGAACAAACCGAACCGCCTTTGACCGATGAAACACCGGCTTTTGCACCGCTCAAAGAGTTGATTCAGTACGATGATTTTGCCCGATTAGACCTGCGCATAGCCACCATAACCGCCGCCGAAAAAGTGCCCAAAGCCGATAAACTGCTCAAACTTACCCTTGATGTAGGGTTTGAAACCCGCACCGTAGTATCGGGCATTGCCGAACACCACCAACCCGATGCCATTGTGGGCAAACAAGTCCTCCTGCTTGCCAACCTCGCACCCCGAAAACTGCGCGGCATTGAAAGCCAAGGTATGATACTGATGGCAGACAGCCAAGGTAAACTCATCTTTGTAGCCCCTACCCATGCCGCCTATAACGGAAGTGGGGTTAATTGAGAACTAGCAATACAATAAAATTTCACGTGGTAAAGAACTGATTTTTGCGACCATCCATTTTTTAATCCACCCCACCTAAGCTCAAAAACTGTTCAAACGCTTAGTGTGTAAAAATAAAATAATATTATTAATTTTTAATTTATTAAAATAAATGCTTACAAAAGAATACATTAAAGACCTTAAAAACAACAACGGTGCTATTGCGCACCTTGTAAAAGACTATCGGGACAGCAGTTCACTTACATTCATTCTTGAAAACTTAGGACAACTCCCGAAAGACTTTGACGGTAGTTTTTTGCCCGATTTGCTTATTCACAAAAACGCTTCTGTTAGACTTTGGGCGGTAAAAACTATCGGAAAACTAAGCAAAGAAACCTATCTGCCAATTCTAAAAGACACAGCACTTAATGACAGTGATACAAACGTAAGACGAGAAGCCGTTTCTTCTATCGGACGAATGAGAACAGAAAAAGGGCAAACTATATTGACCGAAATTCTGCAAGATATTGACCCCAAAATTGTTTGTCAGGCTATACGGG
>DDVC01000155.1:0-298 GCA_002345145.1 Bacteroidetes bacterium UBA2322 | reverse complement strand
AAATTGTTTGTCAGGCTATACGGGGGCTACTTGTTTTCAAGGGTGATAGCAAAGTTGATAACAACTTAAAACCGCTCATAAATCACGAAAACGAAATGGTTAGGACTATTATTTACAAAGAGTATTTTGCCGAACAAAAAGACAAAAATGCACAACCACACACAGAAAGCTATGACTACTTGAAAAATGTTGTGGTTAATGCCGACACACTTGAAACAATGAAGTTGCTCAAAGACGAAAGCATTCATTTAACTTTCACTTCACCCCCATACTACAACGCCAGAGATTACTCAATTTA
>DDVC01000221.1 GCA_002345145.1 Bacteroidetes bacterium UBA2322 | reverse complement strand
AAAGCCTTTAGCGCCGGCGCCGACCTTAGCGCCCTCCAACAACTCCAAAATAATACCTACGGCGATAACTTGCAAGACTCTACCGAGCTTGCCGCCCTGTTTGAAATGATTTACACCCTGCCCAAAGTGGTTATAGCGCAAGTAGAAGGACCGGCAATAGCCGGCGGCTGCGGATTGGCTACCATTTGCGACCTCATTTTTGCTACACCCGATGCAAGTTTTGGCTATACAGAGGTAAAAATAGGGTTCATTCCGGCAATTGTGATGATTTTTTTGCTCCGCAAAATAGGCGAAACACGCGCCAAAGAACTGCTGTTATCGGGCGACCTTATTACCGCCGAAACTGCCCAAAAAATGGGGCTCATTAACTTTATTGCCCAGCCCGATGCCATTCAACAAACGGTTTACGAGTATGCTCAAAAATTATGCACCCAAACCTCTGCCGACTCGCTGCGCCTTACCAAACAAATGATTGCAAATGTGCAAAACCTTACCCTTACCCAAGCGCTGCAATACGCCGCCCAAATGAACGCTACCGCCCGCACTACCGATGACTGTAAGCGCGGTATTGCCGCCTTTTTGAACAAGGAAAAATTAGTGTGGTAAACGCTGCCGTAACGCGCCTGCCCTATCCTCTACCCCACCCTATTTACCGTTTTTGCTCACCATTTTACCTTTTACCATGACCTTACAAGAACTTTTTGATGCCTTAGCCGCCAACCCTACCCCCGTAGTACTCTATTTTGTTATGCTGCCCGTGGCTGCGGCAGTAGCCGGTAAAATGGTTGCCCAAGATGAGGCACATCAAAACCCTTGGAAATACTTTTACTCAGCCTTGGTTTATTTATGCAGCGTGCCGGGTATTTTTGCCTTAGTATTATGTGTTTACACCTTGTTTTTTGAAAGACAAAGAAGCCTGCTGCAAGTAAACGCATTGGTTTACTTTTTACCCATTATCAGTATGATTGCCACGCTTTTACTCATCAATAACAAGGTGTCTATGCGTCATATACCGGGTTTTAAGCGCTTATCGGGCTTGTTAATGATGCTGGCAGTTACCTTTATTACCATTCTCATTATACAGCAAACCCGCATTTGGGTAGTTTTTCATGGTTCGGTTACGCACCTTTTTGGCTTGTTTATTGTATTGTTTTTGGTTTTTTACTTCGGGTTTACACGCTTGTTTGCCGGCAACAATGATAAAAACCAACATAACAACAACGGCGGTTATACGTATAGGGTAAAGTGAAAACATGCCCCATAAACACAGGCTCAGTAATACCCGATGTTGCCTACAGACTTAAAAACAAACGCAATTGCTAAATTAGCAAGAAATAGAATTAACAAGATGGCTAAAAAGAACCAATCAATAAGATTGACAAACCAACATAAAAAGTCGCAAGGTGTAGTAGGTATCTTCGGGAACGAAGCAAAATTACACGACTTAACCGTTGGAGAAATATCAAATCTTATTATTGCACAACTTGAAATAGATTATCCGCAATTAACGTTCCGATATAGGACAAGCATTCGGAAAGAAGAAATAAACGAAGCTCTAAAGAAAATTGACCCCGAATTAGGGCAAACCCTTTTCGTTCCTAATTCAAGCATAATACCCGATGGTGGAATAATTGAAGTAAAAGACGATAATGATAATTGGAGAGTCGTTTTAGTTTCGGAAGCTAAACATCAAGGAAAAGACATTGAAAATATCAAAAAAGGCATTTTAGTTGGTAAAGCGGATAATCAAGATTTGATGGCTGCCGGTAATGCGATAGAAAGGTCGCACAAAAACATATCAGAAATCGCTAACTTTATGCTTTCTGAATCTCATTTTCCTTACGTCCTATTTTTAGAAGGGTCTAACTTTTTAACAGAAACAATTGCAATTGAAAGACCTGATGGGAGAATTGTAAAGCTTGAATGTAACTCAGGTATGTTAAATAGATTAGACAGGCTTACTTCAGCAAATTATGGGATGCCTATTAATACTAATTGGTGTGAAAATAAATTTGTTAAGCATAAGGATAAGACAATTATGCTTCAAGCAACATCTATTTATACGCAAGGAAAAGGAGAAAAGTGGAACAACAAGGAAATGTTTGATATTATGATTGAAATTTCAAAAACTTCTCTTAAAGTATTGGGAAGTGATTTGTTCAATCAGATAACCAAAAAGTAAATAGGGGGCAATATGGCAAGAAATGCGACGAATAAATTATTGCAAAACGCAAAGAAGTCAAAAAGTGATGAATTCTACACACAACTTTGCGATATTGAAAGTGAATTACAACATTACAAAAAGCACTTTAAAAACAAAGTGGTTTTTTGTAATTGTGATGACCCAAGAAGTAGTAGCTTTTTTACTTATTTTGCTTCAAATTTCAATGATTTAGGTCTTAAAAAACTAATAACTGCCTGTTATCAAAAGCAAGAAGTAAGCCTATTTAATACCAATAAAGCAAAAAAAGGTTTTTTTTCAGAGTATTCAGAGCCCAATACACCACTTGAAATAAAAGAATTTAACGGTGATGGTGATTTTCGTAGTTCTGAAAGTATTGAATTATTAAGGCAGTCCGATATTGTTGTTACCAATCCACCTTTTTCATTATTCAGAGAGTATGTGGAGCTATTAGTAAAATATGATAAAAAGTTTCTAATAATTGGCAATATAAATGCCATCACATACAAAGAAATCTTTAAATTAATTAACGAAAACAAAGCTTGGTTAGGAATAAATCTTGGAAGAGGCATTTCGGGCTTTATTGTGCCTGAACACTATGAACTTTATGGAACAGAAGCACGAATAGACAGTTTGGGGAATAAAATAATATCTCCAAATAATTGCCTGTGGTTGACAAATTTAGACAACTTCAAGCGACACGAAGACATAGAACTCACAAAAACATATTTTGGAAACGAAGCTGAATATCCAACTTATGATAATTATGACGGTATAAACGTTGATAAAACAGAAAACATACCAATGGACTATGAGGGATATATGGGAGTGCCTATAACATTTTTGCATAAATTTAATCCCGAACAATTTGAAATAATTAAATTCAGAAAAGGAAACGATGAAAAAGACTTATCAATAGATGGTAAGTGCCCATATTTTAGAATACTCATTAAAAACAAGCGAATACAAAACAAGGCACAAGAAGATAGAAAAAAAACCGACAGGCAAGATTATGTTTGCGAAAAAGCAGGCTAATGTGCGTAATTTAGGCTTTTGTGCTTTCTGTAAACTTTGTGCGTAGGGCAAGGAAAGTACTATTTAATCCCCCGCCCTTCGCAAACATTTTTCCGAATCACCGCAAGCCAATTATTAAAAACAACCGTATGTTTACCAACAACAAAGTAGCGCTCATCATTTTAGACGGCTGGGGGCATGGGCTTATACCCCAAGTGAGCGCCATAGCACAGGCAAATACCCCCTTTATTGACAGTTTGTACCAAACGTATCCACATGCCGAACTCACTACCCATGGCGAAGCAGTGGGCTTACCCCACGGGCAAATGGGCAACTCAGAAGTGGGGCATCTGAACATAGGCGCCGGACGCATAGTTTACCAAGAACTGCAACGCATACATGTAGCCGTTAAAGATGGCACACTTGCCCAAAATGCCACCCTGCTGGCTGCCATTCAGTATGCAAAAGACCACCAAAAACCGGTACACCTGCTTGGGTTGGTTTCTGATGGCGGCGTTCACTCGCATATAAACCACCTTACAGCTCTTTGCAACATATTGCAGCAGCATGAGGTAGATAACGTGTTTATTCATGCTATTACCGATGGCAGAGATGTATCGCCCACATCGGGTTTAGGTTTTTTAACCTATTTAGAGGAACAAATTCAGCCTACTACAGCTAAAATAGCCTCTGTTATTGGGCGGTATTATGCTATGGACAGAGACAAACGCTGGGAAAGGGTAAAATTAGCATACAACTTGCTCACCTTGGGCGAGGGTTTCCCTACCCAACACGTAACCGATGCGGTACGCCGCTCTTACGAACAAGGCATTACCGATGAATTTATTAAACCCATAGTAGCAGTAAACCCATTGGGTATGCCGCTTGCCTGCATAAAGGAAGATGATGTGGTAATTTGTTTTAATTTTAGAACCGACCGCTGCCGCGAAATTACCACCGTGCTTACCCAACAGGATATGCCCGATTTTAACATGCGCGCCTTGCCGCTGCATTATATTACCATGACCCGCTACGACGATACGTTTAAAAATGTAGGCGTTATTTTTGAAAAAGATAACCTCCAAAACACCCTGGGCGAAGTACTGGCAGCGCACAATAAATGCCAAATTCGCATTGCCGAAACCGAAAAATACCCACATGTAACTTTCTTTTTTTCGGGCGGACGCGAAACACCCTTTGAAGGCGAAGAGCGCATTTTAATTCCATCGCCCAAGGTAGCCACTTATGATATTCAACCCCAAATGAGCGCACCGGAACTAACTGCCGCCATTTTACCAAAAATACAGCAAGAAACCGCCCACTTTATCTGCCTAAACTTTGCCAATACCGATATGGTAGGGCATACGGGCGTTTTTGAGGCTGCCGTTAAAGCTGCCGAAACGGTTGATGCCTGCGTGAGCCAAATTGTAACCACTGCCCTACAACACAACTACGCCCTCATTATCATAGCAGACCACGGCAATGCCGATATTATGCGCAATCCCGATGGCTCGCCGCATACTGCCCACACCACCAACTTAGTGCCCATTTTTTTAGTTGGCAACCACTTGGGCAATACTACCCTTAAAAACGGTAAACTTGCCGATATAGCTCCTACTATTTTAACCATCATGCAACTGCCCATACCACCCCAAATGACCGGCGATGTGCTGATAGGTACAAACTAATCTCCCACAATGTGGTAATCGCCTAAAAAAACCAAGCCGGCAACCCAAAACTAATGTTTGGTTGCCAGCTTGGCTATGACGGAAAAATCGGGTTATTTATTTTTTACTCGCCTTGTCCGTTCAGTTTTTGCAGTACTTTTTCTAATTCTAACTCATCGCCCTCTACATAGCCGGAGTGCTCATAAATGATGTTGCCGTTCATATCGGCAACTATGGTATAGGGCACTGTCTGAAAATTAAGGGCGCGTTTTAAGTCTTCGTTGGTATCCAACAGCACGTCAAATTCCCAAGCCTGACCATTTACATAGGGTTTAACCTTTGCAACCGTGCGTTGGTCATCGGTGCTAACGGCAATAATCTCTACATTGTAGGCTTCTTTCCATTCGTCATATACTTCGGCTAAATTAACAAGTTCCTTTTTGCAAGGAGCGCACCAAGTAGCCCAAAAGCTGAAAACAGAAATTTTGCCGTTAGAGCCATAATCTTTAACGTTCACCTTTTTGCCGTCAAGGTTGGCTACCTCTACACTGGGCAGTTGGCGGGTATTTTGTGCATTTACACTGCTCACCACAGCAGCGCCCAGCACAAGGGTAAAAAAAAGGTATTGCAGCAACTTCATGAAAATGGGTTAATTATGAAAGTGAAGTAATAAATTTGCGCCTCAAATAAAGCCGGCTCGGCTTGCAGCATACTAACCTTTTGGGTGGGCGGCAAGGTTTACCAAACCCGCCATAAAATTTATTTAACGCCCAACTTGCAAAAATCGTGTATAACGCCGTACTTTGACTTCCTAAACTCTCATCTGTTTAATACAATCCTCTTTTGATGCGCAAGTTTTTTTTCTCCCAACTCGTATTTTCTGCGGCTTTTAGTCTGTTTGTTGTTTTTTTTAGCTCCTTACCTATATTTGCTCAAACCACTGCCTCTGATGAACCGGCATCGGGAAATGGTCATGAACGGGGTAGGTTTAGCGGCGATTTTCAGTCAAACGTGCGTTTTTACCAGCGCGACAGCATTAGGGGCGCTGCCGGTATTCCGTTTTATGATAATCAACTGTATGGCGTTGATTCTTGGCTTACGCTCAATTATAGGGTTGCCGGTTTTGATATGGGTATGCGTTTTGATGTATTTCACAATTCTAACCTGTTTAATCCTACCCGCGAAGCCAGTAAACAGGGCATCGGGCGTTGGTATGTTGCCAAAAGCGTGGGTAAACTTGACCTTATGGCAGGTTATATTTATGACCAGTTTGGCTCAGGCACTACTTTTAGAGCCTACGAAGCCCGTTTGCTCGGCGTTGACCAATCGGTTTTGGGCATAAGACTTGCCTATCATTTACACCCCAACTGGACTATACGCGGGTTTTCGGGCAAGCTGAAAAACCAGTTTAAATTAGACGATATTGAAATTTACCGACCCGTGTTGCGCGGCGCTTGTTTAGAGGGTTTTGTGCAGGCATCGGGTAAGGTGCAGTTGCAGCCCGGCGTTTCGGCAGTAAGCCGCACTTTGGATATTAAAACTATGGAAACCGTAGCCCAAGAAATTAACAGCTATAAATTAGAAGACCGTTTTGTACCTAAATACAGCACTTACTTGGCATCGGTTTACAACACCCTTCAGTACAAAAATTTTAGCTGGTATGTAGAGGGCGCTTTTAAAACCCAAGACGTAGTGCGCAACCTGAGCGGTCAGTTGTTCAATCCGCAACAAGGGTATGTGGGTTACACTACGCTTTCTTATTCACAAAAAGGGCTTGGTGTGGTGGTACAGGGTAAATACACCCACAATTTCGATTTTAGGATTGCCCCAAGCGAAATTATTAACGCCGGACTTATTCACTTCTTGCCCTCGCTTACCCGAATTAACACCTACCGCCTTACCTCGCGCTACAACGCCGCCACCCAATTGCTTGATGAGGTTGCCCTACAAGCCGATATTACCTACACGCCTAAAAAAGGGCTCACTTTTTCGCTCAACGCATCGGATATTTTTGACCCCAATACCGGCGACCAGCTTTTTAGGGAACTCTACGCCGATGTGAGCCTTAAACCGAAAGACAAAAAATGGAAACTAAACGCCGGTTTACAAATGGTGGACTATAACCAAGCCCGATTTGAACAAAAAGGCGATTTTGTAAACACCCTTACCCCCTTTACCGAGTGGGTTTTTAAATTAGATAAGAAAAAATCTATTAAAGCTGAGCTTTCCTACCTCCTTACTAAGCGAAATTACCGCCTCTTTGGGCAAGATGACCCCCACCCCGATAAACTCCAAGACCTTGGCGATTTTGGCTGGGCTTTGGTGGAGTTTAACATTGCGCCAAGTTGGTCTTTTTCGGTTGCCGATATGTATAATACCGACAACAACCTGCACTACCCATCGGTGAGCGCTTTTTACACCCTTAAAGTTACCCGATTTGGCTTTATTTACGCCAAACAACCCGCAGGTATTGTTTGCACCGGCGGGGTTTGCCGTTTTGAGCCGGCATTTAGCGGGTTTAGGTTAGATGTTTCTACTACGTTCTAAACTAATCGGTAGAGGGTATTCAGTAGTGGGTAGATAGTAGTCGGTATTGGGTAATTCGTAATCCGATAATCCGTAATTTCTAACTCATAACTCATAACTCATAACTCATAACTCATAACTCATAACTCATAATTAATAATGGGTATTCGGCACTAACCTCTAATCACTAACCACTAATCACTCTATGTTTTACCCTGCCATAGTAATACCTGCCTATAACCGCCCCCGGTGTTTACAAAGGCTGTTGCAAGGCGTGGCAGGGGCACATTATCCGGCGGGGCACCCCATAACCTTGGTTATCAGCATTGATACATCGGGCAGCAATGATGTGGCAGAGGTGGCAGAGGGTTTTGAGTGGCTATTCGGGCAAAAAATTATTGTTAAACACCCTGCGCATTTGGGATTGCTTAGGCATATTTTATACTGTGGCAATTTATCAAAAACCTACGGCAGCATAGCGCTGCTGGAAGATGATTTATTGGTTTCGGCTTATTTTTATGAGTATGCTTGTAGGGCGCTTGGTTATTACCATAATCATGCACACATTGCCGGTATTTCGCTCTATCATTACGAAATAGCGGAAAACGGTTACTATCCGTTTTTGCCCTTAGATGATGGCTCCGATGTGTACTTTATGCAGGTAGCCTCCTCGTGGGGGCAGGCATGGACTGCCGCTCAGTGGGCAGATTTTTCTGCTTGGCTAAGTGCAAACCCCTTTACGGCAAACCCCGCTTTTCCCGATTTTTTACAGGAATGGTCTGACCAATCGTGGAAAAAACGATTTATTGCTTACTTAATACAAACAGGCAAGTATTTTGTTTTCCCCCGACTTTCGCTTACTACCAATACCGGCGAGCCGGGCACTCATGCCATTACCAGAGGGCTGTACCAAACACCCCTTCAAATGGCTGCTAAAAACTACCGGTTTATTCCGTTAGAAGAATCGGGAGCTATATACGATGCTTTTTTTGAACTGTTGCCCCATTGCCTTAATCGTTTTTGCCCCCACCTTGCCCCTTATGCTTATACTACCGACCTTTATGCTACCAAAACCGCCGCCCAAATTACTACACCCTATGTGCTTACTACGCGGGCAGTAACCCATGCGGTAGCTGCCTACGGGCTCCAAATGCTGCCCAATGTGCTAAATGTGGTGTATAACCAACCCGGCGCTACCATTAAACTTGCCCCTGTTGCCGCTTTGTTGCCTGCCGCATTACCACCTTACCGGCAGTATTATCGCCTGCTTGCAGTAGCGCCGGCTATTTTTAACCCCATGAGCCGGCAGCCGCTTATTAGTATAGTACTGCCGGTTTATGAACACAAAACGGCAGAGCTGCTGCAAACCCTGCAATCGCTCTTAGGGCAACATTACCCTGCCTTGCAACTCATTTTTGTAGGCATAGAGCAGGCTGTTACGTCGGCTTGGTTTGCGGCACACATAGAGCCGCATTTAATCAATGTTTACCAAACCCTGTTTATTCCTTGTAATGCCAACCAAAAAGAAACCCTTGCGCACCGCTTGTGGCAGGGTTTGCAACGCTGCACCGGCGAGGTAGTGGCTTTTGCTACCCATACGGCGGTAACTTACCAACCCTACTGCTTAAACATGGCGGCACAAATTTTTTCGGGTTTTGGGCAGGTAAATTGGTTATTGGCTACACACGCACCCAACCATCATATTACCAATGCCACTACTTCGCTGCCTCAATATAGGTGGACAAAAGATAGGTTTGGTAAGGCATCGGCTGCCCAATTGCACCGGTTTTTTAAGCCCGAATTTCAGTTTTTCAGGCGATTTATGCTCATAAATGCAGCGCAAGCGGTTTTTGACGAGCCGGGTGAACAGGGAGCAAACACCTCGGCTGATTTGTTTTGCCTGTTATTGTGCCAACATTTATTTAATACCCATGAACCGGTAGCTGTTTTTCGCCCCATTGCTTTGCTGCCACCCACTGCCAACGGCGCTGTTCTATTGCCCAATTTTACACAAGCCGACCAAAAACCTATGATACAAACCCTTAAAAAGTGGATTAGTGCAGTGGTAAAACCTTTTTACCTTTCCGATATTCCTTATTTGCGTTACCTTTACACAGAGTTAGCAAACCTGCCTCCGGTAGTGCGCTACCACCCGCCTACCCAAAGTTATTACCTAAGCCGGTTTTAAAACCCCAATACTCAACCTAATATGTCTATAGAACTTTTTATCTCACAATTTGCCGAACAGTTTGACGAAACTGACCCCACTGAGTTTACCCCTCATACCGAGTTTAAACGCTTAAACGAATGGAGCAGTATGCACGCCTTGCTCATCATAGCCCTTATTGATGCCGAGTACAATATACCTTTTACCGGCGAAGACCTCCAAACCTGCACCACCATTGCCGATATTTACCAAATCATTTCCCGCCGTATGGGTAGTGGTTAGTGATTAGTGGTTAATGGTTAGGGGTTTCTGCCCAAAATGCTACTGCTTTCTTTACCAATTTTGCAACCACCCAAGCGGCGGCTGTTTTTTGTTATTCATCTCACTCACTTGTAAACTATGCCTTGTTTTTCTGTTTCGCATATTCGCCCGGAGGGTTTGGCGGTTTGTGTGCCGGCAAACAAAGTGAGTAACCAGGATTATCCCTACCTAACCCAACGGGAGCGGGCATTGCTCATTAAAACCACCGGCATAGCTTACCGCCATGTATGCACTGCCCGCCAGTGTGCCTCCGACCTGTGTTTTGAGGCTGCCCAACAACTGCTGCAAGCCTTAAACTGGAAACAAGAAGACATAGGCATCCTTGTTTTTGTGAGCCAAACACCCGATTATCTTACCCCCGCTACGGCGGCAGTATTGCAGAGCCGTTTAGCCTTACCTCATAGTTGTTTAGCATTTGATGTAAATTTAGGCTGCTCGGCATATCCCTACGCACTGGCGCTAATGGGTAGCCTGCTGGCAAATATGCCCCATAAAAAGGGGCTGCTGCTGGTGGGCGATGCACTTACCCGATTGGTTTCGGAACAGGATAAAAGCGCCGCGCCGCTGTTTTCTGATGCAGGCTCTGCCACAGCGCTTTGTTTTGCCCCCCTTGCGCCGCCTATGCTGTTTAACCTGCAAACCGATGGCAGTGGCAGCCACGCCATTATAGTGCCGCATGGCGGAGCCCGACATCCTTTTACCGCCAACTCCCTTACGGTAACAGAAAAAGAAAAAGGCATTGCCCGAAATGCCGCACAACTCCACTTAAACGGATTAGAGATTTTTAACTTCGGGCTTCGGGAAGTGGCTGCCAATGCCGAACAGCTATTGCACTATGCCCAAACACTACCCGATGACTTAGACTATGCCGTTTTTCATCAAGCCAATAAACTACTCAACGACCGCATACGACATAAACTACAATTGCCCGAAAACAAAACGCCTTCATCGCTCTACCACTATGGCAATACCGGCAGCGCCACCATACCCCTTACCATGGCTGCCTGCCTGCAAACCCAATTAACCTCTCAAAAACTAACCCTGCTGCTATCGGGTTTTGGGGTGGGGTTGTCTTGGGGCTCTGCATTATTACGCACCACTCCTATGGTTTGTTTGCCTATTATTGAACTGGGCGAAGATGCAGTGCAAAGGTAAAGTGTTGCTTATTATAATGCTACTAAACAACGCCAAGCCCGATAGTAGTTTGGCGCACTTATTCCAATATCATTCACCCAATTGAGCCTTTATTTTTCAAAAATCGGCACAAATTAGCCGCATCAGTTTTATCTGTTTGCTATCTTATTTGCTAATTTTACACCCACCAAAATTGTTACCATCACCACAACAACATTTTTATGAACGATAAACAAAAAACGCAGGCTATTTACAAAGAAATTAGCGCTGCAAGCAAAGAAATAAAAGAGCGCTACCCCATATTAAAGCATCAAAATGCACTGGGTATGGGCATTTTTTTAGGAAGTATTGCCATGATAGTAGCAGCTATGGCTGCCTACCTAAACGGGCAAGTAAACACTGTGGTAGTTATTTTGTGGATAGCCTTTTGGACATCTATCCTGCATGAATTGGAACACGACCTCATACACAGGTTATATTTTAAAGACAATCCATTTCTGCACAACCTCATGATGCTGGGCGTATGGCTGTTTAGACCCCTTACGCTAAACCCGTGGCTGCGCCGCCAGTTGCACCTGCACCACCATAAATACTCCGGCACCGAAACCGACCTGGAAGAGCGCGGTGTAACCAATGGGCAAAAATGGAACCTACTGCGCCTGCTAATGACGCCCGATTTGCTTTTTGCGGGCATACTGCGCTCCAAAAATATGCGCCAAGAGGTAACCCGCCTGTATCATGAGGGCAAGTTTAGCAAAGAAGATATTGATAACCTGCGCAAAACCGGTGTATTGGGTTTTTTACCCTTTGGTGTGCCTATGCACCTTATTTGGTATGGTTTTTTGCTGTACTGGTTAGTTTTTGGGGTGGTAAATCTGGTATTGCCCCTTACCCCGCCCCAGTGGGCAACGGCTTACCTGCATTTTGCCACGCCGGTGGTAGTATTATTTATTGCCCCCAATTTTCTGAGGCAGTTTTGCCTGCACTTTATTACCTCTAATATGCACTACTACGGCGATGTAGAGCGCGGCAACATTATGCAGCAAACGCAGGTGCTGAATGTTTGGTGGTTGTTTCCGTTTCAGTTATTCTGTTTTAATTTTGGCAGTACACACACCATACACCATTTTGTGGTGCAAGAAACCTTTTATGTGCGCCAGTTGAGTGCGGCAAAGGCTCATAAGGTGCTGCACAAATACGGGGTTCGGTTTAATGATTTAGGCACGTTTAAGCGGGCAAACCGATACAAAACCGAAATACCGGCAGCCGAATAATGCCACCTACCATTGCCCATATTATTAACCCGGTGCGGGTAAAGCCCACCTCCGATTTGTACCACGCACAGCCGGTTACCTTTGCCACTATGCTTGCCGCCAAAGAGTATGCACAGGGCAAGGCAACGGTAACCCTATACAGCGCACAGTATGAAGAAGACGCCGGTTTTGTGCCCCATTTTTTTACCCAAACCCCACATCTTACACAGGCTGCGCCTCAGTTTGGCAAGTTTACCCACTACCGCAAACTGCCCCTTATAAGAGAAATTTTGCAGCGGCTTTATGATGCCTCTACTGCCGATTTTTTAATTTATACCAATGTTGACATAGCCGTAACGCCTAATTTTTATGAGGCAGTGGCATACTACATTGAGCAGGGCTACGATGCTTTTATGATTAACCGCCGCCGTATTGCGGCTACCTACCGGCATGTTCACCAAATTCCGGCTATGGTGGCTGAGGTGGGGTTGCCCCACCCCGGATTTGATTGTTTTGTGTTTCATCGGGATTTATTTCCTTTGTTCAAACTCGAAAACATTTGCATTGGCGTGCCTTTTATTGAAATCAGCTTATCGCACAACCTGTATTGTTATGCGTCTAATTTTGTGCTGCTGGCAGATAAACACCTCACTTTTCATATAGGACGTGAAGTGTTTAAAGATTGGGCAGACAAGGAATATGTTGCCCATAACCGCCGCGAATTTGCCAAAATTAAAACCAACCTTATGCCGTATTTAGACATTAGGCGGTTTCCGTATGCCAACCTGCCATTTTTTAGAAGATACCTAAGCTGGATATTTAACCCTGCCATGCAAATAGGTATTTGTTTGCCGTTAGAGTGGCGCGCCTTTAAAAAGAAATGCCGATACCGGTTTAACGAGTTTTTTCTTCGGTTTATCAGCGGGTGGCATTAGCGCATTATATAATTTGCAGGTTTAGCGTGTGCATGGTTTCATCGGGCAGGTTTAGGAGCAGCGAGCGCACTTTTTCGCCCTGCGGAGTAGCGCTTAGTTGAAGTATGCTGTGTGTGCCATAGAGTTTATTGCCCAATTGCCTTAGCCTAAGGGTATGGGTAAAATAGTGTTGGCGGGTGAGCCTGAAATGCTGAAAGGGTGTAGGAGGCTGCTGCTCCGGCGGCATTAGCCGGTAGCCCAAAGCATGGTTATAGCGGATTGCCTTTTTGTTATGGTGGTGTACTTTTATATGCGTGGTGTGGAGTTGGAGCAGGTGAAAGTTAAAATTGAGCATAGCCAGCACCGCAAAAACCGGCACATGACTACCCACTGCCTGTGGTTGCCAGATAAAAATGCCACAATTACCGGTTTGGTAATCCATATCAATGCCCGAGGTGCTGATGAGCCCTACTTGCTCGTTTTGGTGGGTAATGAGAAAATAAAAATTGTACGCATTGTTGATGCCGGCAAACCAGTTGGCTTGCATTTGGGGCGTAATAGGCTCTCTAAACTCCATATACCGGCTTATCATGGGGTGGTTTCGCCAGTAGCGCACCGTTTCTATGTGTTCCTGCCTTAGTAAGGAAAGCGTAAGTTGGTATTGTGTCCATTTCATAGCAGCGTTTCCCTAATGGTGTATTGCGGTTGTTGGTTTTGCCCTAAATAAAGGCGGCGAAGGTACTCACCTATAATGCCCAAACAAAACATAATGAGTCCGGTGGTAAAAAAGATGGCAGTAATGAGCGAGGTAAAACCCAATTGCGCTCCCCAAAAAAGTTTTTCGTAGATGTAGTACAAACCCACACAAAAAAACACAACGGCAAAAAATAAACCCGAATAGGTCATAAGCCTGAGCGGAATAGCGGTGTAGTTGATGATGAGGTTAAGGGTAAACATAATAAGTTTGAGCAGCGGATAGCCCGATTTTCCTTTTTTACTGGCATAATGCTCCACCGGTGTGGCGGCTATATGCGTGGTGTACCACTGCAAAAGCTCATCTATATACACATAACTTTGTGTGTGGCGAGTAAGTTGCTCGGCTATGGGGCGCGTTATTAGCCTAAAAGATGACCCTTGGTTTTGGGTGCCGGCGCCTAATTTAAACAGTTTGCGCACGGTATAACTGCCTATGCGGCGCACCGGCGAGTGTTTTTTGATAGGGTAAACGCCATATACTACATCGGCTTGGGTTTGAGCAAAACAGTGGAGCAGTTTAGGTATCTCTTCGGGAGGAGCTTGCAGGTCATCGTCAATAGTAATGATGTAGCTGCCGCGCGCATACTTAAAGCCGCACAGGGTGGCATTGTGTTGTCCGTAGTTTCGGGTAAGTTTAATGCCGCGCACCTGTTGAGGATAGTTTTTATGGAGTTGGGTTATTTTTTGCCAACTGTTGTCTTGCCCGTTATCTTCTACCAATATCATTTCAAAACTGCTGCCCAATTGGGTAAAAACTGCTTTTGTCCGCTCAAACAGCTCTTGTACCGTAATAGCGCCATTGTAAACAGGCACCACTACTGAGTATTGAGGGGGCGAAGTGGAAAAAAGCGGCATAACAAGCACATTTCTAAAATGCCCTGCAAGGTACAAAAATAAATAGCTACCAGCCAAATTTTGCGGTAGAGGGTAATCGGTAACTCATAACTTCTCACTTTTCGTTTTTCACTTTTCAATAAGGCGGGCTATTTGTTGTATGGCATGTTTAGACTCGGGCAGTTGGGTAATTGCCATCCAAACGTGAAACATTTTTGGGTACTCAAAATAGTTGAGGGCAAAGGTTTGCTGTTCTGCCATTTGTTTTAGTTTTCTTGCATCGGCAAGAAGCAAATCGTGTGTGCCCGTAAACACCGATAATGTACCTAATCCGTCAAAGCTGCCGTATAAGGGGCTAACCTTATAATCTTGCAAGGGCAATTGGTTGGCATAAGCATTGGCAGCCATTAACAGTGTTTGTTTGTGGAGCATGGCATCATGTGGCTCTATTTGGTTTATGAGGGGGTTGGTCATAGAAATATCTAACCATGGGGCAAGTAAAATGGTTTGTGGTGGGATAGGCAACTGCTCGCTGTGCAGTTTTTGTGTTAGACCCAGCGCCAACCCGCCGCCTGCCGAATCTCCCATAAAAACTATTTGGTTTGCCGGTGTTTGTATCAGTAATTGTTGGTAAAGCGTTTGGGCAAAATGGTAAACATCTTGCCACGTAGCAGCCGGTGCCAGCGGATAATCGGGCAGTATTAAAGTAGCGCCGGTTTGTTTAACCAATGCAGCTACCAAATTCCAGTGAAACAGGGTTATATTGTGTACATAAGCTCCGCCATGCCAATACAAGATTACCTTTTTTGATACAGGTTTTTGGGGCGTAATGGTATAAACCTCTCTGCCATTGTGCGTAGTGGTGTTAATGTTGTAATTTTGAGATAAATATCGGGGCATTTTTGCCGGTTGCTGCATTAACCGTTTGCCGGTTAAAAAAGTTAGCGGTTGTTTTTTCCACTGTATTAACCGCATAACCGTTTGCAAAAACTGCGACGACCAACTTGCCGGCTCCGGGTGAATATAGGTGTTTACCATGTGTTATTTTTAGTAAATAGTAAATGGCAAAAATTCCCATCCTTTGGAAAGGCAAGGGTGGGCTGAATGGCAACTACAGACTAACAACTAAAAAAGGCAAACCTCCGGATTACTCCCGATGTTTGCCTTTTTATATGTCGGGGTGACTGGATTCGAACCAGCGACCCTCTGCTCCCAAAGCAGATACGCTAACCGGACTGCGCTACACCCCGCAAAACAAAAGCCCGATAAGGCTTGCGTTGCCTATCGGGCTTTCTGCGGTGAGGGCGGGATTCGAACCCGCGGTACCCTTTCGAGTACGACAGTTTAGCAAACTGTTGGTTTCAGCCACTCACCCACCTCACCCGGCTTTTAAAGAAACGGCTGCAAAGATAAACGCATTTTGCGGTTGTTTTACTCCCTACTCCCCTATTTTTTAATTTTTGAGTCAAAAAAAGTGCAAAAACCCCTCATTCAGTAAGTTTTTAGAGGCAAAAAACGGCTTTCCGTAAAAAACCCCTAACTTTATAGCGCACTTTCACCTCGCATTTTCAAATTATTTAACTCAACCTTTTAACTATTGGTATGGTCAAAAAGTTACTCTTCCTGCTTGTTTTAACTTTTCCTTTTATACTTAAAGCACAACAACTTCCCGAATACTTTCAGCCCGAACAAGACTGTATCAGTGCATTGCCTATTTGTGGCAATACCTATTTCCAAAGCGATTACTACCTTGGATTTGGTAATGAATTTGAAGTTCTGCCCCTTGAAAACTGTATAGAACCCGGCGAAATAAATTCGGTATGGTATGTGTTTAGCATAGCTACAAGCGGCACACTGGGTTTTACCATTAACTCTAATGTAGATTTTGACTTTGCCCTTTGGGATATTAGCGTGGGCGGCTGTAACGAAATAGGTCAAACTAACCCCATCAGGTGCAACTACTCAGGCTCTAATGCCCCTACCGGTATGACGGCTGCCACTACCGCCCCGCCCGGGTTGAGTTATGGCGGCTCGCAACCACCTATTATGCCGGGGTTAAACGTTACGGCAGGGCAAACTTATGCTCTGTTTGTAAACAACCTATGGCTCAACCCGTTCACTTTTAGCGGCTATAACATTACTTTCAGCGGTAGCGCTACTTTGGTTAGCAGTGCATCGCCTCCGCCTACGCTTACTGTTGAAGCCTGTAACATAGGGCAGCCGCTGGTGGTGTACTCCTCTGCTCCTATCGATTGTAATACCATCAGCAGTTCAGCATTTACCATGAGCGGTGCGGTTGTTACCAACGTTACCGGCATTGACTGCGGCGATTTTTCTACCCGATTATTGGTTAGTTATACCTTAGTAGGCGCTCCGGCGGCATCTTACACGCTTACCCCATCGGGGCTTAGCGATTTATGCGGCAATAACCTAACTGCGCCTACCACGTTTACCTTTCCTACGCCCATTCAGCTTTCGGCTTCGCCCAGCGCTATATGTGCCGGCACCGGCGCTTCGGTAACGCTCTCGTCTAACCTTTCGGGCACATGGAGTACGGGGCAAACAGGTACTTCTATCACCGTTTCGCCCACTGCAACTACGGTTTATACATTGGAAATTATCAGTGGCAGTTGCTCCCGCACTGAGTCTGTTACTGTTACCGTACACCCGCAGGCTTATGCCCAAATTACCCCCCAAAATCCGGCAGTTTGTACGGGTGGCTCAGTGGCGCTTAGCGTATTAGCGCCTGCCGGTTCTGCTATTACTTGGGGAGGCGGTGCGTTTAGCGGCAGCCCAAACGGGCAAACTATTCAGGCAGCGCCCACTTCTAATACACTTTACACCGTTACCATTACCACCCCCGAAGGCTGTACTGCCACCAACAGCACCATGGTTTACGCCGGAGCGCCCGCTCCCGACCCTGCCTGTGTAAACTTATATGTAACCCCGGCGGGCAGTTCATCGGGCAATGGCACAAGGGTGGACCCCGTTGATTTACCCACCGCCATTTCGCTTGCCCAATGCAACAACGCGGTTATCAAACTATCGGTTGGCGTGTATAATTTTGACCAACCCATTCAGCTTTTTGATTACATTACCATTGAAGGTGGCTTCTTGCCCGGTTCCGATTGGCAAAAGGTAAGTACCGATGGCACTCCTGCCACTACTACCATCATTAACCGAACTGCTGCCGGCGCATATCCTTATGATGGCATTGCCGGCGCTCCGGCGCTTATAGCCGTACAAGGCAACAGCATCGGCAATTTCAGGCTGCAAGACCTTACCTTTACCACTGCCAACGCCCCCACTACCACTGTGGAGGGCGTTTCTACTTACGGCATTTACCTGAATAACTGCTCTAATTACAACGTTGTGCGTTGCCGTGCCATACCCGGCAATGCCTCACCCGGCGCTAATGGAACACCCGGCACAGCCGGCGCAAACGGCACAGCCGGCGCAAACGGCGGTAATGGGTGTAACGCAGCGCCCGGCATTGTTTCCAATCCAGCTATGAACTGCTCAAGCAATGTTGCCAGTGGCACAGGCACAGGTACCGGCGCTTATAATGCTGCCGGCGCAGGTGGTACAGGCGCTAATGACGGCGGGCAAGGGGGTAAAGGCGGTTGGCGTTCTTATAACCTTGGCAACGGCAATAACAATGGACAAAACGGACTTCCCGGCGCAGGACCCGGCGGTGGCGCAGGTGGTAACGGCGGCACAGGCAACGGTCCAACAGGTATCAATATCTACAACTGCGTTTGCGATGCCACTGCTATAACGCATGGGGTAAATGGTCAACTCGGCGCACCCGGCACACCCGGCACACCCGGTGCGCTTAGCCCCATTACACCACAGTATTCTGTTTTGTTTGTTCCGGGTGGTTTAGGTTCTAATGGCACTAATGGCACTAATGGTTCAGGCGGTGGCGGTGGCGGCGGCGGCGGCGGACAAAACGCCCAAGAGGGTTTCTGCTTACCAGCGCCACCTTTTCCGGGCGGTTTGTGTGTAAGCGCCGACTTGGGCAGTGATGCCGGTTGTGGCGGCGGCGGCGGCGGCGGCGGCGGCTTTTTTGGCACCGGCGGCACCGGCGCTTACAGCGGCGGCGGCTCTTTTGGTATTTTCCTGTGGGCAAACGGACCCAATGGCAATTTTATTGATGCCAACACCACTGCCGGAGCTGCCGGAAACGGCGGAGCGGGCGGAGCAGGCGGAGCAGGCGGAGCAGGCGGAGCAGGCGGGCAAGGTGGCGATGCCATTCCTTGCAGCCTTAGTTGTATTACCTGTCTTATTCCCAACCCACTTCCCTTTGGTCCAAGTTGCTTATTATCTATCTCGCCCGGATTCCCCAATTTTCAACTCATTCCGCCACAAATTTCCAATTCTAATCTGGAGCGCGACTATGGCGATGGCGGCAATGGTGGAGCAGGCGGAACAGGCGGAACAGGCGGAGCAGGCGGCAACGGACACCCGGGACAAGCACAATCTGTTTACATAAACGGCGCTCCCTTAACCACCAATATCACCAACTTTAACCTTACCGCACAACCCGTTATACAGTACAGCGGACAAAGCTGTGTAGATACTGACATTACTTTTACAGGACCCGGCTCGCAAACCTGGAACTTAGGCGTTAATGCCAATCCGGCTACCCTTAGCGGCGCTACTGTAACTACCCAATACGGCGATATTGGGCGCAATACCATTACTTATGGCAGCCAAACTTATACCGGTTTTGTAAACATTGTATTGGATTATGTGCCCGAAGCCGATATTTACACCACTGCAGCCCTCATTCCACCTACCATTGACCAGTATCAGGCTTGCGCCGGCGATGCCATTGATTTTCAGGCATTGCAATTGGGTATTGATTATGAATGGGAGTTTGTAACCGTAAGCGGTGGTCCGGCACCCTCGCCCTCTGTTTACCCCAGTAACCCACTTAACCCTACCGAAAGTTTAGATAACATCGTTTTTGCCAATGCCGGCGTGTATAATATCAGGCATCGGGTAAAATCGGACTGTTGCGGCTGGTCGGAATGGGTGCAAATAGTGTTGAACGTAGAACCTGTGCCCGATTTTACCATTCAGCCCAATCCCGCCTACCTCTGCGGCACCGGCACCCTTACGCTCAATGTGGTTATTAACAACCCTGCAAGCGTAAACCCCGCTACTATTTTGTGGACGCCGGCTACCGGTCTTAGCGACCCTACCTCGCTCAATCCTACGGTTAGCGGTCTTATTGCCACTACAACTTATACCGTATTAGCATACAACCCTGCCGGAAACTGTTTCCGCGAAAACACCATTACCGTAAACGTACAAAACGACCTGCAATTAGCCGCCACCATTAACCCCGCCAACTGCGGACCCAACGGCAGCATTGTTATCAACAGCGTTTTAAATGGCATTGGTCCTTACACCTACGCATGGCAACCACCCCTTACCGCCACCGGCAGCAGCGTTAGCAACCTTGACCAGGGCATGTACGGCGTTATTGTTACCGATGTTACCACCGGCTGCACCGTGTTTCAGGAGTTTGGATTAAACCCCTCTCCTACTTCGTTGCAGGTTTCGGTTAAAGATATTGTACCCAACTGTGTAGTGGGCAGCAACAACGCCAGCGCCGAAATTAACTGGCTTGCCGGCGTGGGTACGTTTACCATTACCTGGGCAGGCGCTGCATCGGGTACGGTAACGCTGCCTGCCGGCGAACAAGGGTATATCCTTACCGGTTTGCCCACCGGCGCATACAGCGTAACCGTTACCGATGCCGGAAATGCCAACTGTGCCGATGTAGTTACCTTTAACGTACCCAATGCCAACCCGATGTTCCTCAATTTAGTGGCAAGTACCGGCACTACCGCCTGTGGCGCTGCTGATGGCACTGCCAGTGTGGTTGCAACGGGCGGCACCCCGCCATCTGACCCGTTTATTCCGCAATACACCTACACTTGGAGCCACGATGCCACTCTTAACTCGCCCGATGCGGCTAACCTTGCCGCCGGCGTTTACACCGTTTCGGTGAGCGACGATGCGGGTTGTGTGGTTTCGTTAGATATAACTATTGACGACCCCGTGCCGGTATTTACCCTCAACCCTGCACCCAATATCTGCGCCGGTACACTTGTTGACCTTGCCACTTTAAACGGCAGCGGCATAGGTACATTTGTATGGTACGAGGGCGATTTACCTCCGGCAGGTACGCCCGTTACCACCGTTACGCCGGCTGTTACCACCACTTATTTTGTGGTTTATACCGAAAACGGCTGTTCCGATACCGGAAGCGCCACCATAAACGTAAATGCAGCTCCCGATTTTAGCGTAAACACCCCGCCCGATTTATGTCCGGGTGAATCCATAAACCTTACCTCACTCAATGGCTCGGGCAGCGGTACTTTCTCATGGTTTGACGGCTTGCCCTCATCGGGTGCGCCGGTAACAGTGGTAACACCGCCTGCTACCACCGCCTACTGGGTATTATATGCCGAAGGCAACTGCTCCGACTCGTTAGAAGTAACCGTTACGGTACTGCCCACACCGGTTTTCACCATTACCCCCGATGCCACTATTTGCCTTGGCGACAGTTTTGACCTATCGGGCTTAAACGGACCCGAACCCGGCACTTTCCAATGGTTTGACGGTACGCCTTCATCGGGCACGCCGGTAAGCAGTGTTTCGCCCGCTGTGGATACTTTTTACTGGGTACTTTATACCGAAAACGGTTGTTCAGACTCTCTCCAAGCACAGATATTGGTAGCTCCCGTGCCCGATATTTTGGTGCTTGCTCCGCCCTCCGTTCTTTGCCTCGAAGCCGGCGGCACGTTTGACCTTACCGCACTTAATGCGCTTGAAGTAAACGGACTGCCCGGCGCTTTTACCTGGTATGCCGATGCTGCTCTTACTACCCTTGTTCCCGACCCTACTGCGGTTGGCGCTGCCGGCGCTTATTACGCACAGTTTACCACCGATAACGGCGGCTGTACCGATGTGGAAAGTGTGGATATTGAAACAAGCCTGCTGCCCAATGCGCCTACCGGCAATGCCGATGTGGTTGCCTGCAATGGCTTACCCTTGCCCCCAATATCGGTAACCGACCCGGGCGCCGGGTTTTTGGTAAACTGGTACGATGCCCCCACCGGCGGCAACTTAATAGGTACGGGCGCTACCATTACCGCCACCGCCACCGGCGCCTTTTATGCTGCCATTACCAACCTTACTTCCGGCTGCGAAAGTGTTGCCGTGCCGGTAAATGTAATTGCCGGCAATCCGCTCATTTTGGGCGAATTAGAAACTGCCTGCTCTGCCGATTTAACCACTTACGATGTGTTGCTGTTTCCGCTTGGCGGCAGTGGGCAAGGTTACACGGTAGATGCGCCGCCTTATACCGTTTTCCTTAATGCCGATAACTCCTTTACCGTAGTAGGCATACCCGTAGGCACCGTAGCAGCAGCCACCCTTACCGATAGCGATGGTTGCAGTATAACGGTAAACCTTACGCCGGCAGATTGCCCTTGTCCGGATATAAACCCGCCCGCTCCGGCAAGTTTTGTAGCCTGCCCCGGGCAACCCCTGCCTCAACTTTCGGTACCCGACCCGGGCGCCGGTTTTACCGTTTACTGGTACGATGCCCCTACCGGCGGTACGCTGCTGGGTGCCGGCATTACCTTTGACCCCTATGCCATAGGCACGGTGTATGCTGCCATAGTACAAACGCCCAGTTTTTGCGAAAGCCCCGCCACAGCCATTACCCTTACCCAAAACCCCGCCCTCCAATTTGCCGAAACCGGCACCGCCTGCGCTGCCGATTTGGCAAGTTTCAGCCTTACCATACAAGTTAGCGGCGGCAGTGGCAGTGGTTATACAGTGGCGGCAGCGCCCTATACCGTTACAAACAACGGCGGCGGCAGTTTTACCCTATCGGGCATACCCAACAACACTACGGCTACAGTTTCCATTACCGATACCAACGGCTGCACCACATCGGGCAGTTTATCTTCTATTGATTGCAGTTGTCCCACTATTCCGCCACCGGCAAACCCGGTGGGCGCAACCATTTGTTTTGGCGGAGCGCCTGTTGCCCTATCGGTAACAGCGCCGGGTGCCGGTTTTACCGTAAGTTGGTTTGATGTGCCGGCGGGTGGTACTGCCATAGGCACAGGAGCAAGTTTTACCCCGCCTGCTGCCGGCGCTTACTATGCCCAAATTACCGAAACAGCTACCGGCTGCGTAAGTCTGCGCACCCCCGTAAACCTTACCGAAGCCCCACAACTCAGTTATTCCCTTGTTGATTTGGTTTGTTCGGCAGACCTCAATTTTTACAATGTGAACCTAACCGTATCGGGTGGTACTGCACCCTATACGGTAAACGGCGGCTCTTACACCGTTTCTGATAATGGCAGCGGCTCATTTACGCTGCTCAATGTGCCGGTAACTACTATGTCGGCGGTTAATATCAGCGATGCTTTGGGTTGTAGCTTGCCCACCGTTGATTTTATACCGCCAAGTTGCCCCTGCCCTGCGGTGGCTGCCCCTACCGGCGCTACCAACGCTTTTAGTTGTTTTGGCGCGCCGCTTGCCGCTTTATCGGTAGCCGACCCGGGCAGTGGGTTTACCGTTCTTTGGTTTGATGCGCAAACAGGGGGTACACTTATAGGTACAGGTATTTCTTTTGTGCCCGCCGCTGCCGGTACCTGGTATGCTGCCCTGCAAGACAATATAAACGGCTGCATCAGCCCCACCGTGCCGGTAACGCTTACCCAAGGCGACCTACTTGCAGGCAACTTTATTACCGGTGTTTGCGCTGCCGACCTCAACAGTTTTAGCGCACAAATAGGCATTAGCGGCGGCAATGCGCCCTATACCGTAACCGCCGGCGCACTAAGCGTAACCGATAATGCCGATGGCACGTTTACCATAACGGGCATACCCGATAATACTACCGCAACCGCTCAGATAACCGATGCCCAGGGCTGTACCGCTACGCTTGCCATACCCGCTACCGATTGTGTTTGCCCTGCCGTAGCTCCTCCCTCTGCTCCTACCGGCAATACGTACTGTTTTGGGCAAACACCCACTGCCATTACAGTAGCCGACCCGGGAGCAGGGTTTCAAATTAACTGGTATGCTACACCTGCCGGGGGCAGCCCCATAGGTACAGGCAGCAGTTTTACCCCGCCCGCCGCCGGCGCTTATTATGCCGAAACAGTGGAGTTGGTAAACGGCTGCAACAGTACCCGCATACCCGTAACCCTTACCGAAAACGCCCAAATAGTGGCAGTGCAAGGCAACGCCACCTGCTCGGCAGATTTGCTTACGTATAGTGTGGATATTACCATTACCGGCGGAACAGCGCCCTACACCGTTACTGCCGGCGCATTTGCCATAACCAACAACGGCGGTGGCAGTTATACCCTTAGCGGCATACCCAGCAATGCGGCGGCTACCGTTTCGGTTACCGATGCGGTGGGCTGTGCGTTTACATCGGGCTTAAATGCGGTAAACTGCAATTGCCCGTTTATTGCGCCGCCGGCTAATCCTACCGGAGCTTTTATCTGTTTTGGTCAATTGCCCGCAGCGCTTACCGTAGCCGACCCGGGCGCAGGATTAACGATAAACTGGTATGCTACTGCCACCGGCGGCTCGCCCATAGGCACAGGCAATACGTTTACCCCCGCCACACCCGGCGCTTATTATGCCGAAGTGGTAGATGCCGACGGCTGCAACAGTACCCGAGTGCCGGTTACGCTTACACAAGGGGCAGACATCGGGTTGTTGCAGATAGACGGTTTTTGCTCTCCCGATTTAACTGCGTACAGCATTAACCTGCTGGTGAGCAATACATCGGGCTTGGTAACGGTAACGGCTACCGACGATGCAGGGCTAAACTATCCGGTTTTGGATACCGGCGGCGGAGCTTATTTAGTGCAGGATATTGCGGCAGATTTTACCGGCAATATCACCGCCACAGTTACCGATGCGACTAACTGCACCCAAACCTTGGTTTTGAGCCCTATACCCTGCAATTGCCCCGTAGTGCCAGCGCCTGCCAACCCTACCTCAGCATCGGTTTGTTTTGGCGCGCCGCTTGCCGATTTATGCGTTGATGACCCGGGCGCTGCTTATAGCGTGCAGTGGTACGATGCCCCCACCGGCGGCGGCTTGCTGCTGGGTACGGGCAACTGTTTTACCCCGCCGGCAGCCGGTACGTATTACCCCATTCTGGTGGACAATGTAAACGGCTGCACCGGCACATCGGGCAGCGCTGCGCTTACTGTTGGCTCGGCTATCAACATTAGCCAAAACCCGCCAAGTTGTGCGGCAGATTTGCTCACTTACTCGGTAAATATAGGCATAAGCGGGGGTGTTTTGCCCTATACAGTAACGGCGGCAAGCGGCTCGGTGGTGAACAACGGGGGCGGCAACTACACCATATCGGGCATACCCAACAATACCGCCTCCCAAGTATTGGTAACCGATGCGGCAGGTTGTACGCAAACGCTTAACCTTAACACTATCAACTGTGCTTGCGCATCGGTACTACCCCCTGCCAACCCAACAGACGCTTTTGTTTGTTTTGGCGCTCCGCTATCTGCTATTTCAGTAGCTGACCCGGGCGCGGGTTTTGTGATTAACTGGTACGATGCCCCTACCGGCGGCACACTCTTAGGTACAGGCGCCAGTTTTACCCCGACCGCACCCGGCGCCTACTATGCCGAAACCGAAGAAACCATTACCGGCTGCCTTAGCACAAGGGTAGCCGTAACACTTACACAAGGCGCTGCCATAACCATTACCGACAATGGCTCTACTTGCTCTGCCGATTTGACCACTTATGATGTTACGGTGAGCATTACCGGCGGCACAGAGCCCTACACTTTTAGCGCAGGCGGATATGCGGTAACGCCTATACTTGATGCGTGGATAGTGCAGGGCATTACCCAAGCTACATCGGTAGTACTGACTGTAACCGATGCCAATGGCTGTACGGCTTCGCTCGATTTGGGCGTTACCACCTGCAACTGCCCTGCCGTACCTACACCCACCGGTGCACAAAACAACAGCTATTGCCAGGGCAATGCTCCTACGGCACTAAGCGTATCGGCACCGGGAGCCGGTTTGGTGGTGCAGTGGTTTGATGCTCTCACCGGCGGCACTTTACTTGCCACCGGAAATACCTATACCCCCGCTACCGCCGGCACCTATTATGCGCAACTTTTAGACATTGCTACCGATTGTGCGGGTACACGCATACCGGTTACCCTTACCCAAAATGCCCTTCCCTCAGCCCCTAATGCTGCCTCGCCCAATCCTTATTGCGAAGGAGCATTTATTCAGGCACTGACGGCATCGGGTAGTGGCGGCACACTCAACTGGTATGCCGATGCGGCGCTAACTACCCAAGTTGGTACGGGAGCTTCATTCGCCCCTCAAACACCTACTGTGGGTAATGCTATTAGCTATTGGGTTGCCGAAACGGTAAACGGCTGCCAAAGCGCTGCCACAGAGGTTACAGTATCGGTAATAGTGTGCAACTGTACGCCGCCCGATGCGCCGGTATTGAGCAGTGCATCGCAAACCCTTTGCGAAGGCGAAGACCTAACCCCCTTTACCGCCACCGCTGCGGCAGGGCTGGAAATAAGGTGGTATATAAACGGCGCTTTGGTGCAAACAGGCGCTACTTATACGCCCACCCAAGCCGGCGAAGTGCAGGTAACTGCCTATAACCCGGCAGACGGGTGCGAAAGCGCCCCAACTACCGCAAGTGTTGCCATTTTGCCCATACCGGTTGCCAATTTTGCCTTTGCCGCTTCTGCCTGTGTGGGCGATGCCGTAACCATAACCTATACCGGTACTGCCTCAGATGCTGCAATGGTTTACTGGGATTTTGGCGCAAGCGCTACACCCGCTACGGCTACGGGAGCAAACGCTCAGTCGGTAGTTTGGAATACATCGGGCATACAAACCGTTACGCTTACCATTGATGATAATGGCTGCGGGCATATCTTGTCGCTCCCTATTTCGGTTTCTGATGTTTCGGCAAGTATTACGCCTGCCACAACAACCATACTGCAAGGGCAAAGCGTAACGCTGACGGTAAACGCCCAATCGGCGCTGGGAACGGCGCTCAATTATACGTGGCAACCCGATGTAAACTGCCCCGATTGCCCAAGTGTAACCGTTACACCTACTGCCGCTACAACGGTTTACACAGTACAGGTTGCCGATGAGTATGGCTGCAATGCAGTGGCAGAAGCTACCATAAACATGACCCCGCGCAACGAAGTGCTGATACCCAACGCTTTTTCGCCAAACGGAGACGGCGTAAATGACTTGTTCCGATTGACGGGTTTAAACATTAGCCAAATTGAGCTGTATGTTTACAACCGATGGGGCAACGAGGTATATGCCAACACTTTTACCGACCTAACCACCGGCTGGAACGGCGAGTATAAGGGTAAAACGCAAGAGCTGGGTGTATATGTGTATTATGCCACCGTTACCTTTACCGATGGCACACAAGAAACCTTTAAAGGTAATGTTACGCTGATGCGGTAAGGATAAAGCGGAACAGACAAAGCAAAAAACGCACACAGATAAGTAGTGGGTAGCCGGTAGATTGTAGTGGGTACTAATACACTTATAACTGCGTGAGGTAGGTATTAAAATAAACGCCCAATAGGGGTAAAGCCTACGTAAGGTTTAGATACACTCGTTAAAAATAGGCAACACATTGCGGTGCGCTGCACCTGATAAACACAGTTTGCTGTTGTTCTACCAAGATTTAAGGGCGCTGCTCCTTGTGTGTTACTCACCGCCCACACAAACTGGTGTATTTAGTTTGGCAGAGGTGCAGCGCACCAAAATATAGGTAGCAACCATGTTAAATGCTCAATTAACAAGGTGCAGCGCACCGTAATATTCAGTCTATCCTGCTTAAAGCCTTTTGCTGTGAGCCTTTGAGAAAGCTCCTAACTCCAACCTCACGTTAAAAATATTGTTTTCCCATGATAAAATGATTTTTGTGATGAAATAAAGCGGATTTAAGATTGTAATTGCTTACCGGTTTTTTTGTTTTGCTGTAAGAATGCAATTTGTGATGGCTTTAGTTTCTTTACGAAGATTTTTTTCTCCCTAAAAAACATCTTTTGCCTATGGTCATAATTGCCGGCGATTGATGTGTTTAAAACGTTCCTCTGCGCCATGAAA
>DDVC01000036.1 GCA_002345145.1 Bacteroidetes bacterium UBA2322 | reverse complement strand
CATTCCTGCCATGCTTTGCTTTGGCATAAACAGTCCCCCCGCCGGCAGCAACAAAAACGCCGAGTTTATAGCCCTATACCCGTGCCTAAAGACCAGAGAAAGTTCTTCTCTATGACAGATGTCAAAACAAGGTTGCATAACCAATTGGTGATAGACCGCATTTTTAACATCTCACCAGAAACAGCAAAGTTGGCAAAAAATCACCCAAAAATCATAGAACTCTTATCTTTGGGCTGCATTGCTGCTTAATTTTTAACGAACTATTGACGGTAAAAGATGCAATAAATGGGTGCGCGGGTGTTTGGGAGGGGGGATTTTATTGGGAAAGTGAAAAGGGAAGAGGGAAAAATTACGAAATACGAGTTGTGAGCTGTGCATGGGTTTAGTACCCGCTTTTCACTTTTCACTACCCATTACCCCAGTCAACTGCTGCCCTCAAAATTTCGTTTATGCTAACAACTCATCACTCATAACAGTAGAGACGAGCCTGTGTGCGCTTTACTCATAACCGCCAACAAACAACCTAAACCCGCGTTTTACCCGAAAACACTTTGTGCATTTATCTACACCAAGTATTATTGTTACCTTGTTACCCAATCCTGCCCAAAAATGCCTAAGTTTGCGCTAAAATTAGTACTATGGTTGCTTCAATGACCGGATTTGGCAGAAAAACGGCAAAAGTGGGCGATAAAACTGTTACTGTAGAAATAAAAACGGTAAACAATAAATACTTAGATATTTACCTGAAACTGCCCCAGATTTTCCGGTCAAAAGAAACCGATATCAGAAGGCTGCTTGCCGATTTTGTGGTGAGGGGAAAAACAGAGGTTACCATTTCAACCAATGATGCCGACCTTGAGCGCGCCTATACCATTAACAGGGCTGCGGTTTTAAGCTACTACCAACAACTTACTGCTATTGGGCAGGAAATGAATATAACGGTGGGCGAATCGCTACTGGCAGCCATTTTGCGCATGCCCGAAATTATTTCGGGAGGCAATATAGAACTGTCTGATGAAGAATGGCAGCAACTGCAAACGCTTATAAGAGGTGCTTTAACAGATTTATTGCAATACCGCCTTGCCGAAGGCAGCGCTCTTGAAGCCGATTTTGAAGAGCAAATTGTCGATATTTTGCAACGGCTTCAAACGGTTAAAACGCTTGCCCCGCAAAGACTTACGCAAATGAGAGAACGCATAACCAAAGCGCTCCACGAATGGCAACTAAACGAAAAAGCTGATAAAAACCGGTTTGAACAAGAACTGCTGTACTATCTTGAAAAATTAGATATTAACGAGGAGGTAGTGCGCCTTACAACGCATTGCCACTATTTTTTAACCGAAATGCGCAGCACCAATAAAACCGAAAAGGGAAAAAAACTTAACTTTATAACCCAAGAGATAGGCAGAGAAATAAATACCATTGGCTCTAAAGCTAATGATGCAAACATACAGATAGAGGTGGTGCAAATGAAAGATGCCTTAGAACGCATTAAAGAGCAACTTCTTAATATAATATAAAACTTTCAGCAACTCTACATTCCCTCCCGAAAGCGTTTTACACATGCGTATATACCCCACCGCAAGCACCGCTAAACTCATTGTTTTTACCGCACCTTCGGGTGCGGGTAAAACCACGTTGGTAAGGCATATTTTGGCTACTCTTCCGCACAAGGTTGCATTCTCAGTATCGGCTACCACCCGAAAACAACGCAGCAATGAGGTAAACGGCAAAGATTATTACTTCATAACTCGTGAAGAATTTTTCCAAAAAAGACAAAACAAGGAGTTTTTGGAATGGCAGGAGGTTTATGATGGTAATTTTTATGGCACTCTGCTCAGCGAAATTGACAGGATAACGCAAATGGGAAAAGCGGTTATTTTTGATGTGGACGTGGAAGGCGCACTAAACATCAAAAAAATTTTTGGCAACCAGGCATTAACTGTTTTTGTAAAGCCGCCATCGGTGGCTATTATCAGGCAGCGCCTTCGCCACCGCAATTCTGAAACATCAGAAATGTTAGAAAAACGGGTGGAAAAAGCTGTTTTGGAACTACAGTATGAAAACAGGTTTGACCTATCACTCCTAAACGATGATATAACCGAGGCTAAAAGAAATGCCACTACAATTGTAACCCAATTTTTAGAGGAGGAGCGGTAAGCGCCTCTCCCCTACTCTCTTTCATAAAACCACTTACCCCCCCTATTTACATAAAGATAAAAAAGCCCTTCTGCACAATGGCAGAAGGGCTTTTTTAGATGACAAAAGCAGTAGATTAGTCTATAATCATACTCGATGCGCTTTTTTCCAATCGTGCCAGTTCTTCTTTAGAACCTACGGTAATTTGGTTAAACCTTCTAACACCGGTGCCTGCAGGAATAAGATGCCCTACAATTACGTTTTCTTTTAAGCCACTCAGGAAATCCTTTTTGGCAGCAATTGCAGCTTGACTCAATACTTTGGTGGTTTCTTGGAACGAAGCGGCAGAAATCCAACTGCTTGTACCCAAAGAGGCGCGGGTAATACCTTGCAACAACGGACGCGAGGTAGCCGGAATAGCATTTCGGTAAGCCACTAATTTCTTATCGTTGCGGCGCAGGTAAGAATTTTCATCGCGCAGTTGGCGCAAAGATACTATCTGCCCTACTTTCAGAACGGTAGAGTCACCGGCATCGGTAATAACCTTTTTGTCGTAAATGCGGTCATTCTCCTCCATGAAATCCAGTTTATCTACCGCCATTTTTTCCATAAAGCGGGTGTCGCCGGGCTCTACAATGCTTACTTTTCGCATCATTTGGCGCACAATGGCTTCAATGTGCTTATCGTTGATTCTTACGCCTTGCAAACGGTACACCTCTTGTACTTCGTTTACCAAATACTCTTGCACAGCAAAAGTACCTTTGATGTTAAGAATATCAGAGGGGGTAATGGCTCCGTCTGAAAGCGGGTCGCCCGCTTTAACCGAATCATTTTCCAATACCAATATGTGTTTAGAAACAGGCACTAAATAGGTTCGGCTCTTACCGGTTTTAGAGGTAATGGTAATTTCGCGGTTACCCCGCTTAATTTTACCAAAAGTAACCGTACCATCTATCTCACTTACAACAGCGGGGTTAGATGGGTTACGGGCTTCAAACAGCTCCGTTACACGGGGTAAACCACCGGTAATATCCCTAACTTTACCAATAATTCGCGGAATTTTGATAAGAACTTTACCTCTATGTACCATTTCGGCATTTTCAACACTAATGTGTGAACCTACCGGAAGGTTATAGGAATAAAGCGTTTTACCATCAACCGCATCAACAATTTTGATAGCCGGAATAAGGGTTTTGTTTTTGCTTTCTATTACCACTTTGTCTTTGTAACCTGTTTGCTCGTCGGCTTCTTCGCGGAAGGTAACTCCTTCTACGATATTTTCATACTCTACTAAACCGGCATACTCCGAAACAATAACAGCATTATAGGGGTCCCAGTCGCAAATTTTATCACCCTTGCTAACGGTTTGTCCGCTTTTCACGTATAAGTTGGCGCCATAGGGTATTACATTACTTACCAACTGACGGTTAGTCTTGGTATCCATGATACGCGCTTCCCCATTTCTGCCCAATACAATTTCCTTTGACTCGCCATTTTCGGTTATGTGAACGTGGGTTCGCACTTCATCTAACTCTAATATGCCATCAAATTTAGCAGTAAGGCTTGATTGGGTTGCAATGTTAGAAGCAGTACCCCCTACGTGGAAGGTACGCAGTGTGAGCTGCGTACCCGGCTCCCCGATAGACTGAGCAGCAATAATACCTACTGCATCGCCAATTTGTGCCAAACGGTTATTAGTAAGGTTTCTGCCATAACACTTCACACATACGCCGTGTTTAGATTCACACGTTAATACAGAACGGATAGCCACTGTTTCAATACCGGTTTCTTGGTCAATGTATCGGGCTAAATCATCAGTAACTTCATCGCCGGCAGCCACTATCACCTCATCGGTAAGCGGGTGAATAATGTCTTGCAGGGCAGTTCTACCCAAAATACGCTCAAACAAGGGCTCTACCACATCTTCGTTGTCTTTTAGGGCAGATATCTCAATGCCTCTTAGTGTCATGCAGTCCTCTTCTGAAATGATGAGGTCTTGGGCAACGTCCACCAAACGCCGGGTTAAGTAACCGGCATCTGCTGTTTTAAGAGCGGTATCTGCAAGACCCTTTCTGGCACCGTGTGTTGAAATAAAGTACTCCAATACCGATAACCCTTCCTTAAAGTTAGCCAAAATGGGGTTTTCTACAATTTCAGGTCCTACGGAGCCCGATTTTCGGGGTTTAGCCATCAATCCTCTCAAACCTGCCAACTGCTTAATCTGCTCTTTTGAACCCCGAGCGCCAGAATGGAACATCATATACACGGCATTAAAACCTTGTTTGTCTTCTTCCAATCCACGTATCAGGGTATCGCTTATACGCGTGCCTAAGCGAGTCCAGATGTCAATAACCTGGTTATAGCGTTCGTTGTTGGTTATCAAACCAAATTCATAGTTGTTTGCCACTTCATCAACCTCTGACTGAGCCTTGCGAATCATATCGGTTTTTTCCATAGGCACCAGCAGGTCATTGATACTAAACGACAACCCGCCTTTAAATGCCCATTCAAATCCAAGTTCTTTAATATCGTCAAGGAACTTAGCAGTTCTTGAAATACCAACCACTTTAATAATATCGCCTATTACCGTGCGTAGTTCCTTTTTAGAAAGGAGTTTATCCACAAATCCAACTTCCTTAGGCACTACCTCATTAAAAATGACTCTTCCGGTAGTAGTGGTAATTATTTTTTTAACCAACTGACCGTTTGGCTCGCGCACATTAACCTTTACTTTTATGATAGCGTGCAGGTCTAATTTACGCTCATTATAGGCTATAATTACCTCTTCAGGCGAGTAGAACGATTTCCCTTCGCCCAATACCGGATGTCCGGGAACCGATTTGCGGTCTTTGGTAATGTAGTACAATCCCAAAACCATGTCTTGTGAGGGTAGGGCAATGGGCGTACCGTTTTGCGGGTTTAAGATATTGTGCGAAGACAACATCAGCATTTGGGCTTCCAGTATAGCCTCATTGCTGAGCGGTACATGCACGGCCATTTGGTCGCCGTCAAAGTCAGCGTTAAAAGCAGTACATACCAACGGGTGCAGTTGAATGGCTTTACCTTCTACCAGCACCGGCTGAAACGCCTGAATAGACAAACGGTGCAGGGTTGGGGCACGGTTGAGCAGTACCGGGTGTCCGCGCAAGATATTTTCCAAAATATCCCATACCACTGATTCTTTACGGTCAACTAATTTTTTTGCTGATTTAACCGTTTTAACGATGCCTCTTTCTAAGAGTTTTCTGATGATAAAAGGCTTAAACAATTCGGCAGCCATAGCCTTGGGTAAACCACACTCGTGCATTTTGAGTTTAGGACCCACCACAATAACAGAGCGGCCTGAGTAATCTACCCTTTTACCCAGCAAATTTTGACGGAACCTGCCTTGTTTGCCTTTTAACACATCGCTGAGCGATTTTAAAGCTCGCCCACCTTCTGCTTTTACGGCGTTTGATTTGCGCGAGTTGTCAAACAGCGAGTCCACCGCTTCCTGCAACATGCGCTTTTCATTGCGCAATATTACTTCGGGGGCTTTAATTTCTATGAGGCGTTTAAGGCGGTTGTTTCTTATAATAACCCTTCGGTACAAGTCGTTCAAGTCTGAACTGGCAAAACGCCCGCCATCAAGTGGTACAAGAGGGCGCAGTTCGGGCGGAATAACCGGCAGGTATTGTACTACCATCCACTCGGGGCGGTTTACCCTTGATTCATTAGCTTCTCTGAATGCTTCAACCACACTCAAACGTTTCAAAGCCTCTGCTTTGCGCTGCTGTGATGATTCATTTGAAGCGCTGTTGCGAAGGTCATACGACAAAGTGTCAAGGTCAATGCGTTCGAGCAGGTCTTGAATAGCCTCTCCGCCCATTTTAGCTATGAATTTATTTGGGTCGGTATCGGGCAGGTGTTGGTTATCACGAGGCAGCATTTCCAGCAGCTCCAAGTATTTTTCTTCGTCTAACAAATCTAACTGACTTACCTCATGAGCTAAAAGTCCGGGCTGAATGACCACGTAACGCTCATAGTAGATAACATTTTCCATTTTTTTGGACGACATGCCCAAAAGGTAGCCAATTTTATTGGGAAGAGATTTAAAATACCAGATGTGTACCACCGGCACCACTAATTTGATATGCCCCATGCGCTCACGACGCACCTTTTTTTCTGTAACTTCTACTCCGCATCGGTCACA
Source organism: Bacteroidetes bacterium UBA2322 (assembly GCA_002345145.1). Classification (GTDB taxonomy): domain Bacteria; phylum Bacteroidota; class Bacteroidia; order Chitinophagales; family UBA2359; genus UBA2359. Next base: position 13,277 of record DDVC01000036.1, on the reverse strand, counting down.
AACTATGTTTTTGTAGCGAATGCGTTTGTATTTACCGCAATAACACTCGTAGTCTTTTACAGGCCCGAAGATACGCTCACAAAAGAGTCCTTCTCGTTCGGGCTTAAGCGTACGGTAGTTAATGGTTTCGGGTTTAGTAACTTCGCCACATGAGTTTTCTAAAATTGTGTCGGGCGAAGCAAGACATATGGTAATGCTTGAAAAATCGGCAGGGATAGCGTTTTTGGCTTTTTTTACTACGGACATAGTGGAAAAGAAGTTTAATTTTTATTGCAGAAAAACCAAATTCAAAAATACAAAAGCTGTGGGGCGCTCTTACTTATCAAACACCAAATCGAGCGCCAACCCCTGTAGCTCGTGCATCAGTACGTTAAACGATTCGGGTGTACCGGGTTTAGGTAATACATCGCCTTTCACAATTGCTTCGTAGGCTTTGGCACGTCCTATAATATCGTCTGATTTAACGGTGAGCATTTCTCTGAGTATATGCGAAGCGCCAAAGGCTTCTAATGCCCAAACCTCCATTTCACCAAATCGCTGACCACCGAACTGGGCTTTACCACCAAGCGGTTGCTGGGTAATGAGTGAGTAAGGACCAATAGAACGAGCGTGCATTTTATCATCTACCATGTGCGCAAGTTTAATCATATAAATAACACCCACGGTAGCAGGCTGATGAAATCTTTCGCCGGTTTCGCCGTCATACAGATAGGTTTGACCCAAAGAGGGCAAGCCGGCTTTTTTGATTTCGTTTTCAATTTCGTCAACGGAGGGTCCATCAAAAATAGGGCAGGCGTATTTAACACCTAATTTTTTACCCGCCCAACCAAGCACGGTTTCATAAATTTGCCCTAAGTTCATACGTGAGGGCACCCCCATTGGGTTAAGGATAATATCCATGGGCGTACCATCGGGTAAAAATGGCATATCTTCTACCCGAACAATTTTAGCCACAATGCCCTTATTTCCGTGTCGCCCTGCAAGTTTATCGCCCACCCTTAGTTTGCGTTTTTTGGCAATATAAACTTTTGCCAATTTGAGTACGCCGGCGGGCAGGTCATCGCCTATGGTAATGCTTGTTTTAATGCGTTTGTTTCGGGCTACTTCCTCGCCCACCTTAATGTTATAGTTGTGCATAAGGCGCTTGAGTATTTCATTGGTAGTTGTGTCGTTTGTCCAATTACGCATTTCCAGCTCTCTAAACTCGGTAATGGTTTCAAAAAGTGGGCCGGTAAATTTAATACCTACTGGTATCACTTCTTCACCATGTATGTTTTTAACCCCTTCCGACCTTTTGCCGTCAAGTAGTACCAACAGTTTTTCAATCAGTTTTTTGCGCAATCTACTCAACTGACGCTTATGGTCTTGTTCTACTTTGAGAAGTTCTTCCTTTTCTTTAATCTTGTTCTCTTTGTTCTTTTTAAATCGAGCAAAAAGTTGTTTGTCAATCACCACTCCTTCAATAGAGGGCGGAACCTTAAGTGAGGCATCTTTCACATCGCCGGCTTTATCTCCAAAAATTGCTCTAAGCAGTTTTTCTTCGGGGGTGGGGTCAGTTTCGCCTTTGGGGGTAATTTTACCTACCAAAATATCGCCTTCTTTAATATGGGCACCAATTCTGATGATGCCATTTTCATCAAGGTCTTTGGTGGCATCTTCGCTCACATTAGGAATATCGTTAGTAAACTCCTCCTCACCTAATTTTGTATCGCGTACATCGTGGTCAAACGATTCAATATGGATAGAGGAAAATATGTCTTCCCGAACAATGCGCTCCGATAAAACAATAGCGTCTTCAAAGTTGTAACCTTTCCAAGGCATAAATGCCACTTGCAGGTTTTGCCCCAGCGCCAATTCTCCGCCGGCGGTGGCAAATCCTTCACACAGGGCTTGGCCGGCTTCTACTAAATCACCTTTTCTAACTACCGGTTTAAGGTTAATACAAGTAGCTTGGTTAGTACGTCTGAACTTGATGAGGTCATATACCACACTGTCATCTTCAAAAGAAGCGAGGCGCTCTTCTTCACTACGTTCATAGCGTACAATCACCTTATCGGCATCTACATACTCCACTATACCCTTACGCTCAGCGTTAAGTAACATACGAGAGTCTTTTGCTACTTTAGCTTCCAGTCCGGTACCTACAATAGGCACTTCGGGGCGAAGCAGGGGAACTGCCTGGCGTTGCATGTTTGAACCCATAAGGGCACGGTTGGCATCATCGTTTTCAAGAAATGGAATAAGCGATGCTGAAACACCCACAATTTGGTTAGATGCAACATCTATGTATTGTAGCCCTTCGGGTGCAACTATGGGAAATTCACCTTCTTGCCGTGCCTTAATTTTATCGGTCAAAATATCGCCCGTTTTTTCGTCAAACTCGGCAATAGCCTGCCCAATGGTGTTATTATCTTCCTCTTCTGCCGATAGGTAATCTACATCGGTAGGTCCCATAAGAACTTTGCCGCCTTCTACTTTGCGATAAGGAGTTTCAAGAAAACCCAAATCGTTTACCTTAGCATGTATGCACATGGTAGAAATAAGTCCGATATTAGGGCCTTCGGGCGTTTCAATGGTGCAGAGCCTTCCGTAGTGCGAGTAATGCACGTCGCGCACTTCAAAACCTGCCCGCTCACGAGATAAACCTCCGGGTCCTAACGCCGATATACGGCGTTTGTGGGTAATTTCGGAAAGCGGATTAGTTTGGTCTAAGAATTGCGAGAGTTGGCTGGTACCAAAAAACGTATTGATAACCGATGACAATGTGCGTGCATTAATAAGGTCAGTGGGGGTAAAAACTTCCGTATCTCTTACGTTCATTCGCTCCCGTATAGTGCGTGCCATTCTTGCTAAACCCACACTAAACTGACTGTAAAGCTGCTCCCCAACCGTTTTTATCCTACGGTTACTCAGGTGGTCTATGTCATCTATTTCAGCATTTTGGTTAGTCAGTTTCACCAGATATTCCACCATGCTTATGATGTCTTCCTTGGTTAATACTTTTACCGAATCAGGTATAGTAAGATTCAACTTTTTATTTATCTTATACCTGCCTACCTCTCCCAAATCATAGCGCTTATCTGAGAAAAACAGTTTTTCAATGATACCACGTGCGGTTTCATCATCGGGGGGTTCTGCCCCACGCAACTGTCGGTAGATATGCTGAACAGCCTCAAGTTCCGAGTTAGAAGTATCTTTCTGAAGGGTATTTAAGATGATAGCAAAATCGCCTGCACGCTCATCTTTTTGCAACATAATGGTAGCATCTCCTATTTGGAGTATGTCATAGATATTGTTTTCATCTAAAACCGTATCCCTTTCCAAAATAGTTTCGTTCCTTTCAATAGAAGATACTTCGCCGGTATCCTCATCTACGAAATCCTCTACCCATGTACGCAGCACCCGAGCAGCTAATTTTTTCCCTATATTTTCCTTAAGAGTAGGCTCACTCACCTCAATTTCATGGGCAAGATCAAACAATTCTAATATAGACCGGTCGGTATCAAAACCAATAGCCCTAAGTAGGGTAGTTACCGGAAATTTCTTTTTTCGGTCAATGTAAGCATACATGACGTTATTAATATCGGTAGCAAATTCAATCCAAGCACCTTTAAACGGAATAACACGGGCTGAATATATGCGTGTACCGTTTGGGTGAACACTCTGGCTAAAAAACACGCCGGGTGAACGGTGTAACTGAGATACCACTATGCGCTCAGCGCCATTAATAACAAAAGTACCCTTAGCCGTCATATAAGGCAGATTGCCTAAAAATACTTCCTGCTCAATGGTTTTGAAGTCAACGTGCTCTACATCATTGCATGATAGGCGCAGTTTGGCTTTCAAAGGTACGCTATACGTAAGACCACGCAAAATACACTCCTCAATGGTGTAGCGGGGCGGGTCTATGAAATAGTCAAGAAATTCAAGCGAAAAGATATTGCGGGCATCTGTTATGGGGAAGTTCTCTTTAAAAACTGCATACAGCCCTTCATTTGACCGATTTTCGGGAGTAGTTTCAATTTGGAAAAACTTTTTGAAGGCTTCCACCTGAATTGCAAGCAAATCGGGGTAGTCAAAAGTTTGTTTAATTTTGCCAAAATTTATTCGCGGAGTGAGTCCGTTTTTGTGCATTGTCATATTAAAATGTGCTTTATTTTGATTAAAATAAACGCAAAATAGGCAAGGGGGCAAACTGCTCCCTTGCCTATTAAGGCGGTCAAATTAAAGAGTAGTAATAGCGTAGTCGTAGCGAAAAGGGTTTAAAATGAAAAAAGAGATAAACAAAAAAAGGAAAAAAGTTACATACTCTTGTTGTTGCCCTTTTTTAGGACAGTTAATTCCGCTCTTCGCCGGGCTTCATCACTATGCCGCAGGCTTTACTTCACTTCCACTTCAGCGCCAACTTCTGCAAGCTGGGTTCTAATTGATTCAGCTTCTTCTTTGGATATTTTTTCTTTAACCATAGAAGGTGCGCCATCAACCAAGTCTTTAGCTTCTTTCAAGCCAAGGTTAGTAATGGTTTTAACCACTTTCACCACATTCAGTTTATTAGGACCGGCTGATTTGAGTAGTACATCAAATTCAGTTTTAACTACTTCTGCGGCTGCTTCTCCACCACCGGCACCACCACCACCGGCTACCATTACCGGAGCTGCAGCTGCCGGCTCAATTCCGTAGTCTTCTTTGAGGATACGGGCTAATTCATTAACCTCTTTTACGGTCAGGTTAACCAATTGCTCTGCAAATGCTTTTAAATCTGCCATCTTATTTGTTTTTTTAATTGTTTACAAATTTGTTGCCGGTAAGCGGCTAAGAAAAAAGAATGATATAGATGAGTGCGTAACAAGCAAACGGGTAAAATTTGAGAGAGAAGGTTTATTCCTTTTCAGAAAGCGTTTTAACGATTCCGGCGAGTTTATCACCGCCCGATTTAAGAGCAGAAACCACATTTTTAGCAGGCGATTGTAATAAGCCAACAATTTCGCCCAAAAGTTCGTATTTAGATTTCAACTTAACCAGCGTCTCTAAATTTTCGGGTCCCGAAAAAATAGCCGTGTCTATGTAGGCAGCCTTAAAAACAAACTTTTCTAAGTTTTCTTTTTCGTTTAGGTCTTTAATTACCTTCGCAGGCAAGTTTGAAGTTTCAGTGAATATAACGGTGGTAGGTCCGTGCAGAAGACTATAGATACCCTGGAACCGTTCCCCATCAATTCGTTCAAGCGCTTTTTTGATGAGTGTATTTTTTGCTACTTGAATTCCAAGTCCTTTATTATAGAAAATTCTGCGAACTTTAGTGATATCAGCAACTGTTAGCGCTGATGAGTCAACCAGATAAAAATAATCCGACTGGCTGAACTTATCTTTCAGTTGTTCAATAATGGCGTCTTTACCTTCCTTTCTCATGACTATATGCCTTTAATTGATTTAGGTTCAACAGCAATACCGGGGCTCATGGTACTTGCCATAAAAATGCTTTTAATATAAGTGCCCTTAGCAGCAGTAGGCTTCATTTTAGCAAGGGTTTGCACCAACTCCTGAGCATTTTCGGCTATTTTTTCAGGCGAAAAAGATACCCTACCCACAGAAGCATGTATAATGCCAAATTTATCCACCTTAAAAGAGATTTTACCTTGCTTCACCTCTGCCACTGCATCGGCAATATTAGGTGTAATAGTACCGGTTTTAGGGTTAGGCATCAATCCGCGCGGACCTAATACCCTACCCAATTTACCTACCTGCGCCATTACGTTAGGGGTGGCTATGATAACATCAATATCAGTCCAACCGGCTAATATCTTATCTACATACTCACCCAGACCGTAATAATCGGCACCGGCTTGCTTAGCTTCTTCTTCTTTATCGGGTGGGCAAAGCACCAATACCCGCTTAACTTTTCCTGTTCCGTGCGGCAGCGATACCGTACCGCGTAGAGCTTGGTCGGGCTTACGCGGATCAACGCCTAAACGCACATGCAAATCTACCGATGCATCAAACTTAGTAGTATTTACCTCTTTCACCAATGCAGCGGCTTCTGTAAGAGCGTACATTTTATTGGCATCAACCTTACCAACTAAGGCTTTTCTTTTTTTAGTGAGTTTCACGACTGATGTGTTTTAAGTTCTCTTAACCTCTGAAATCTTTGTTTAGGAGCAAGATATTAGGATTTCCATGGCGGTGTGCCCGACACAGTTATACCCATACTACGGGCAGTACCTGCCACCATACTCATTGCCGATTCAATAGTAAATGCATTCAAATCCGGCATCTTTTTCTCGGCTATTTGCTTTACTTGGTCCCAAGTTATATTCCCTACCTTGCGGCGGTTTGGTTCAGGTGAACCACCGGCAAGTTTTTTACCCGCTTTTTTGGGTTTCAGGTTAGTGGCAGCAGCCAACAACAGGGGCACTGGCGGCGTTTTAATGACAAAGGTAAATGACTTATCTTTGTACACCGTTAGCTGTACGGGCAATAACTCACCCTGAGACTCTTGCGTTCGGGCATTAAACTCTTTGCAAAACTGCATAATGTTTACGCCCTTAGAACCCAACGCCGGACCAATAGGGGGAGATGGGTTTGCTTGACCACCTCTTACAATTAGCTTGACCAGATATTCTACTTCTTTAGCCATTGTTATGTTACAGTTTTTTCTACTTGTGCAAAGTTCAGCTCAACAGGAGTTCTTCGCCCAAATATTTTTACAATTACTTTCAATTTCTTTTTGTCTTCGTGTATTTCCTCTATGTTGCCGTTAAAATCATTAAACGGACCGTCAATAATTTTAACTGTTTCGCCTACAATAAACGGCTCTTTTACGTTCTCTCCGGCATCTTGCATCTCGTCCACTTTGCCAAGTATGCGATTCACTTCTGCTTCGCGCAGTGGAATAGGTGCTTCGTTGCCTAAAAAATTGATTACTCCGTTTGTGTTTCTGATGGCTTGTACTATATCTGCGTGCATTTTGCCGTTTATAGCTTCAACCAAGATATATCCGGGATAAAAATTTCGTTCTTTTACTTTTTTCTTTCCGTCTTTAAAAGCATATACCTTTTCTATAGGCACTAAAATTTGCGTCACAATTTCAGCCCATTTTTCAGCCACCAGCATTTTGTCTATATGCTCCTTAATCTTGCGCTCTTTTCCGCTTACCACGCGCAGCGCATACCACCTCTTATCCGGAGCATTACCCACTTCTTCTTTCATGCCAATGTGGAAGTATGAATGTTATTAACTGAAAATACTATAAATATAGTAAAGCAAGCCTTTAAAGAAAGCATTTTCGGGATTTGCACCAAAAATAAAATCAATTAAAAAGATTGCTATCGAAAAAATGAGGGTAGCAACCAATACAATCATTACACTACCCTGTAGCTCTTCCCATGTAGGCCAGCTTACCTTGTAGATTAACTCATGTACTGTTTCTTTAATGTAAAGTTTAACCTTCTCCATTGTGAAGTTTCTGTTTAAATAGCACGGGCGGGAGGATTCGAACCCACGACCTACGGTTTTGGAGACCGCCGCTCTACCAGCTGAGCTACACCCGTTCAGGCTATATATGTCAATATATTAGTCAAGAATTTCAGTAACCTGACCAGCGCCTACCGTACGACCACCTTCGCGGATTGCAAAGCGCAAACCTTTTTCCATAGCAATGGGGTAAATAAGGTTTACATTAATAGTAAGGTTATCGCCGGGCATACACATTTCAACGCCATCGGGAAGGGTAATTTCGCCGGTTACGTCAGTAGTACGGAAATAAAACTGCGGGCGGTATTTATTGAAGAACGGCGTGTGACGACCACCTTCTTCTTTGCTAAGTACGTAAACCTCAGCTTTGAACTTGGTGTGCGGTTTAACAGAGCCGGGCTTGCAAATTACCATACCACGCTTAATAGCTTCTTTATCAATACCACGAAGAAGCAAACCGGTGTTATCGCCGGCTTCGCCACGGTTCAATATCTTACGGAACATTTCCACACCCGTTACTACTGAAGTAAGCGGTTTTTCATCAAGCGGACGGAGACCAATGATTTCTACCGGATCGCCTGAGTTGATAACGCCTCTTTCAATTCTTCCGGTGGCTACTGTACCACGACCGGTGATAGAGAATACGTCTTCAACAGGCATTAGGAAAGGCTTGTCAACGGCGCGCTCGGGCACCGGCACGTAATCATCTACGGCTTGCATCAAGTCTTTGATGATTTGCTTTTGCTCGGGGTCGCCTTCTAAGGCTTTCAAGGCAGAACCTTTGATAATTGGGGTATCGTCGCCGGGGAATTGATAAAAACTGAGCAATTCGCGAAGTTCCATTTCAACTAACTCAATCAACTCGGGGTCATCTACCAAGTCAACTTTGTTCATAAATACCACAATACGGGGCACACCTACCTGACGGGCAAGAAGGATGTGTTCGCGGGTTTGGGGCATCGGACCATCAGTAGCGGCACAAACTAAAATAGCGCCGTCCATCTGAGCGGCACCTGTAACCATGTTTTTCACGTAGTCAGCGTGACCAGGACAGTCAACGTGAGCATAGTGACGATTGAGCGTTTCATACTCTACGTGAGCCGTATTGATGGTAATACCTCTTTCTTTTTCCTCGGGGGCAGAGTCAATAGAGTCATAGTCTTTTTTCTGTGCCAGTCCTTGCTCAGCCAATACATAAGTGATTGCGGCTGTCAAAGTAGTTTTACCGTGGTCAACGTGGCCAATAGTGCCAATGTTAACGTGGGGTTTGTTACGTACAAATTCCTGCTTAGCCATAACGTAAGTTCCTTTAAGGGGTTTTAAGCAATTTTGTTAACTATTTAAAATAAATAAGGAGCCAATGATGGGAATTGAACCCATGACCTCTTCCTTACCAAGGAAGTGCTCTGCCCCTGAGCTACATTGGCTTGTATTTTCTGCACAATTTATTCCAATTCTAAAAAAGAGCGGGAGACGAGGCTCGAACCCGCGACCCTCAGCTTGGAAGGCTGATGCTCTACCAACTGAGCTACTCCCGCCTATTTAAAAGCAAATACCTATTTGCTTTTAAACAAAAAAGTATTTGCTTTTTAATTGGTAACACTGAGTGGGGGGAGCAGGATTCGAACCTACGAAGGCATACGCCAGCAGATTTACAGTCTGCCCCAGTTGGCCGCTTTGGTATCCCCCCAGTCAGGGTTTTATGTTGGTTTTGTCTATTTCAAATTAGGGAAATTTACAGTCTCAAATCGCCCTTCCGTTTTCGGTGTGCAAAGATACAACAATTGTTACTTTTGCAAGCAAATTTTTTAAAAAAATTATCACCGCAGCCGAATTTTATCTTTATAACGCTCTATTTGCTTCTTTAAGGACTCTACTGCCTCATCTACGGCATCTTCAAATTGCTTATCTGAGGCTGTTGCTATAATTTGCTCGCCCGGCAGGTTCAGTTTTACCTTTGCTGATTTGTCTTTGATATGGCTCGATTTGTTTTCTAAGGTTAGATACACCTCTGCATCAATAATGCGGTCAAAAAATTGTCCTAATTTGGTTACTTTTTTTTCGGTGTACTCTAATAAAGGCTGCGCTGCCGTAAACTGTACGGATTGAATAGTTACCTTCATAAAATTTGCTATTTAATGTGATAGAATGTTTTTTGCACTGTTGTGTTGATAGCTGCTAAACCTGCATTTTATAAGTTCCCTTTGGGGTGTGCCTGCCGGTAAGCAGCCTGTAAAGTTTCAATGGTAGTGTGTGTATAAACTTGGGTAGCGTTTAGGTTGCTGTGCCCCAGTAATTTTTTTACCGCATTAATACTGGCGCCGTTGTTTAGCAGTACGGTTGCAAAGGTATGACGCAATACATGCGGGTTTCTTTTGGCTTTGGTGGTAACATAACTTAGGTATTGAGTGGTTAAGCGATAAACAAATTTAGGGTATAAACAATTCCCCTTGTTGCTCAGAAACAAAAATTTTTTCTCTGTTGTGCCAAAAGTTTCCTGTCGTGTAGTTAAATAGTTTTTTAGTTGTTTGGTTTGGCGGGGTCCTAAGGGTATCAGCCTTTCTTTATTGCCTTTACCACTTACTGAAAGCAAATTTCGGGCAAAGTCTATAGATTGGGTGGTTAGGTTAATCAGCTCGCTCACCCGCACACCGGTTGCAAACATAAGCTCCAGCATGGTTTTGTTTCGTATGCCTTTGTAATCGGGCGGAAAGTTCACCTTTTCCAACAAAAAAATCATCTTTTCGGCATCTAAAAAATGGGGTAATTTTCGTCCTGCTTTTTTAGGCGATTGTAAATTGACGGCGGGGCTGTGTTGCATTATACCCATGCGGCGCAAGTATCGGAAATAAGATTTTACCGATGACAGTTTGCGCAGTATGGTATTGGTTGCCAATCCATTTATTGCCATTTCGGCAAGCCACGAGCGAATTTGACGCAGCCCTATATGGGCAGGTTCTATGGTTTGTAAGGGCTCTTTATCTGCCGCTATATTATAAAGGTATCGGTAAAACTGCTCCACATCATTGCGGTATGCTATGGCAGTGTGCTTCGAGTAGTTTTTTTCGATGAGCAGGTATCGGATAAAAGATTTTAAATGGGGCGCTTCTATCATAAACAGTGCATCATTGATATGGGGCGTACAGTTACTTTATAGCGTTAAAGGTAGTAAAACTATTATTGAGCAGCCATGTTTAGGCGTTTTTTTAACACTTAAAAAATGTACCTTTGCGGCAAATTGCAATAACGCCCGTTTTAGGGCAAATAGTGTGCCTAAAAAGTTAAATAACGCCTTATACAGCAAACCCCAAAGGCGGGTAAATGTTTATTATTTGAGGCTTTTGCCCAAGATTTGGCATAGGGTTAAAGGCTTTTTGGAACCAAAATTAATTATTCACTAAATATCATCAGCTTATCATGGCAGTTTTTGATTTAGACCTCATACAATCGGTGTATGCAGCCTTGCCCGATAAGGTAGCCTCAGCCCGAAAATTGCTGAACCGCCCCTTAACACTTACCGAAAAAATCCTGTACAGCCACCTCTGGGAAAACCATTTGCCCAGCGCCCCGTATGCGCGTGGTAAAGATTATGTGGACTTTGCCCCCGACCGCGTGGCTATGCAAGATGCTACCGCCCAAATGGCGCTGCTGCAATTTATGACCGCCGGACGCGCCAAAGTAGCCGTGCCCAGTACGGTTCACTGCGACCACCTTATCCTTGCCAAAAACGGCGCTCAGCAAGACCTTGCCGATGCAATAGACATAAACAAGGAGGTGTATGATTTTTTGGCTTCGGTATCTAATAAATATGGTATCGGGTTTTGGAAACCGGGCGCCGGTATTATTCACCAAGTTGTTTTAGAAAATTATGCTTTTCCGGGCGGCATGATGATTGGTACCGATTCGCACACGGTTAATGCCGGTGGGTTGGGTATGGTTGCCATTGGTGTAGGTGGTGCAGATGCGGTGGACGTAATGGCGGGAATGGCTTGGGAATTGCTGATGCCCAAACTGATAGGCGTAAAACTAACCGGTAAAATGAACGGTTGGACATCGGCAAAAGATGTCATTCTGAAGGTTGCCGGTATTCTTACCGTAAAAGGTGGCACCGGCGCTATTTTGGAATACTTTGGCGAGGGCGCTAACAATATATCTTGCACCGGCAAAGGCACCATTTGTAATATGGGCGCTGAAATAGGAGCTACCACCTCCTTGTTTGGTTATGACCAAGCCATGGGCAGATACCTGCGCTCTACCGAAAGAAGCCAAGTGGCAGACCTTGCCGATGGCGTGGCAGCACACCTTACCGGCGACCCCGAAGTTTATGCCAACCCCGAACGGTACTTTGACCAAGTTATCGAAATTGACCTGTCTTCTCTTGAACCTCATATTAACGGTCCTTATACGCCCGATTTAGCCTGGCCTATATCGGAATTTGCCAAAGCCGTGCGCGAAAAAGGTTATCCGCAAAAGTTGGAAGTGGGGCTTATTGGTTCTTGCACCAATTCTTCTTACGAAGACCTTGACCGCGCCGCATCTTTAGCCCGACAAGCGGTAAGTAAAAAACTCAAAACAAAATCGGAGTTTACCATTACTCCCGGCTCCGAGTTAGTGCGCTATACCGTTGAACGAGATGGGCTGCTGGATTTGTTTGAACAAATGGGCGGCGTGGTGCTTGCCAATGCCTGTGGTCCTTGCATCGGGCAGTGGGCGCGCCATACTAATGACCCTAATAAAGCCAACTCTATTATTACCTCTTTTAACCGCAATTTTGCTAAACGCAACGATGGCAACCCCGCTACGCATGCCTTTGTTGCCTCGCCCGAAATTGTAACTGCTATGGTGCTTGCCGGCGACCTTACCTTTAACCCGCTTACCGATACTCTTGTAAATGAAGACGGTGTAGCCGTAAAACTTGACCCGCCTGTGGGCGACGAGCTTCCTGCCAAAGGGTTTGACGTGGAAGACCCCGGATACATAGCGCCTGCCGATGACAGCAGCAAAGTGGAAGTAATTGTAAAACCCGATTCGCAACGCCTGCAACTGCTATACCCCTTTGCCTCATGGGAAAATACCAACTTGATGGGGCTTCGTCTGCTTATCAAAACCAAAGGTAAATGTACCACCGACCATATTTCAATGGCGGGCCCGTGGCTGCGCTACCGAGGGCACTTAGACAATATATCTAACAACATGCTCATTGGCGCTATCAATTATTTTAATGACCAAGCTAACACTGTTTACAACCCCATAAACGGCAGTTTTGGCGCAGTGCCCGATTTGGCAAGATTTTACAAAGCTGCCGGCATTGGGTCGGTGGTGTTTGGTGAGGAAAACTATGGCGAAGGCTCCAGCCGCGAACATGCCGCTATGGAACCCCGACACTTAGGTGTGCGAGCTGTGGTAGTAAAATCGTTTGCTCGCATACACGAAACCAACCTTAAAAAGCAGGGTATGCTGGCGCTTACTTTTGTTAACCCTGCCGATTATGACCACATCAGGCAAGATGACCTTATTGACATTACCGGTCTTACTACTTTTGCGCCGGGCAAAAATCTTACCCTTACCCTGCATCATGCTGATGGCACTAATCACTCATTTGAAGTAAAACACACTTACAACGAACAGCAAATTGAGTGGTTCAAAGCCGGTGGCGCGCTTAACCTTATCCGCAAAAAACAAGGCGCGTAAACACTACTGCCAAGGTATGTGTGTTAGCAACTGTTTTGCACAAGGGGTGGCATGTACTCTTGGTAGTGGGCGGTAAACGCTTATCTACCGTTTCAGGGGGCTGTCCAAAAAGTCTCTTA
>DDVC01000116.1 GCA_002345145.1 Bacteroidetes bacterium UBA2322 | reverse complement strand
TTACTTGCAAACCTTGTGTTAAATCTGTTGTTAGTTCGGGGGCAACATATTTGACAAGGCATAACTGAGATTGGTCTGTGTTCCACTCCCAGTTTTGGTAAGTTATCAAGTTACCGGTGGCAATATCGGTAATTTGTACCGATTGGACGTAGGGGAGTTGGTCGCAGGCATCAGATTGGGGGTCGGTAGGGAGGCAAGGTACAAAAGTCACAGTGTGGCGTTTTGGTCCTTTGCGGCTATCATAAAAGTAAAATTCAACAGAACTATAAGGGTGGTCTGGAATAAGGCAAAACTCGCCCGATGCCGGTATAACAACACTTCCGGTTGAAAAAACAGTAGTTGGTGGCTGTCTATCTAACCAAGCGTAAGAAACAAATGCTTGAATTGGATAATCGCCATCTATATCGGTAGCTGTATATGGAATGCATATTTGCTGCGTAAAATCATCAACCACAATTTCAGAAAGCATAGTAACGCTGGGCAAGTTATTAACCGGTTGCTCATTGCCATTACATAGCGGCATAAAACTACCCTGCGTTACACAGCCAAAATTATCGGTGGCAACAAAATATATATACTCTCCCACCTGGTAATTAGGAAAGTAAATAGTGAAATCACTAAACCCCACTATGTTGCTGCCCTCTACGGTAGTCCAATCGGTGCCGTTAAATGATATGTGTATATGATTTATGTCGGAATCGGTGTTATAGAGAAAATTTAGGTATGTGCCATTGCCGGTTTCATCGGGCTCGCAAATGCTAAGGTTAGCATCAATACTAAGATTAAATGTGCAGCCATTGTTGGTCGTACAGTCAGTAGTTGGAGCGCCGCTAAATGCAGCCGTACAACCGTAGCCATTTGTTACTGTAATATCATAGTCTTGAAGAAGTGGAATGGTATAAAAGCTGTTTCCTTCGTTGTAAGGCGCAAAATACCTCCCCCAACCGGCAACATCATAGGTATAGGGTCCATTATTGCCACTATTATCAACAATATACAACTGGTAAACATCATCTATGAAGTCATTGCACACATAATAGAATTCAATATCAGAAGGGGCGAAACCGGAGCAAGCGGTATCCCATTGGTAACCCGATGTTTCATTGCAACCCGAAGGTATGGGTTGGGTAATATCGTTACTTGCCATATTAGGATATATACCCACTGCCCGCCATGCGTTATATACAGAGCGAATTTCATTACAGGTATAGCCTTTTTCAATAGCTGAGTTGAGGGTGTGATAGGCGATTGATAGAAACTTGTCTTCTGGCTTAAGCCTTGCTTTATACACATCAAAAACAATCTGAACCACTTTATTTATGGCTATACCAAGGTTGTTGTCAATAGGTTCTACTCTTACCGACACGGATTGTGCCGGGTAGATGTCGGCGTAGCCATCGGGGACGGCGGCTCCGGTAGCGTTATTTTTTGCATCTTCATATGGTTTTTTGTTTTGCCCGGGCGGAGTTCCGTTTGTAAGCAAATAAAACCAATGGTTAATAATACTTGTGCGGTCATAGCGGGTTTCTGCATTATCTCCCCAATACAGATGTTGGTTATAAAAAGCAGCCTGACCTCTGGCATAAGCGCTTCCACTGGGCAGCAGCCGGTAACCTGCGCTATTGGGTTGGGCAAATGAACGTTGAAGACTAAGCAAGTCGCATACATCATTATGCGCATTAGTTATGTTTGCAGTTGTTTGGTATTCTATGGCAGCGCCTAATATATCGCAAAAACTCTCTACGGCTGTACTGGCAATTTCGTCTACTACTGATAGTACATCAACCTCATTTTGATTTTCTAGTAGTATGCTATGCGACAGTTCATGCCCAATTATATCTAAACTGTTTGCATTTTGAGCATTGTAAGGTTCGTTTGTGTGATATAACGTTCCGCCTACTACATCACCGCCAATTTCTATGGAATAAACCGCATTGCCAAAACTGCCTTCCTCACAAGGATTGGATCCGGCTGCGGGAGCATTGCCATAATCTAAAATAAGTTCAATTGGGTATAGGGCTTGAAATGCAAAGCTATTGTAAAGATAATCCCATGCTTGCTGAAGCACCCAATGCGCAGTAGCATATTCGGGGTGAGGATGTGTACTCCAATCATTGCTATTATGCGTTATGGGCGTACCCCATACGCATTTTCCCTGCCTAGTACCGTTGTTGTGCAAAAGTGTTTTTATACCCGCGCCTCGGCTGTTATCGGTCAGTTCATATAATCCGGTTTCATTATTCAATTCGACGCAAAAATTTTTTTCTCCATAGGTTTGTTCAAACCCCCACAACGTGTTTACCATACAAGTTTGAGCGCAGGTATGAACAACAGGAGCGCCATACCGTATAACCGTTCCGTTATAGGCATCAACCCACAAGGTTGAACCATTACTAAGCTCAAATTTGTATTGAATTTCAGGTTTATTAGTAAACTTCTTTTGGGAAAGTACCTTTTTTACTGTATAAGTTAATTTTTCGGCTTCGTCTTTTGTGGGAAGATACCTATGATCATAGGGACTAGTAAATATCTTCTTTCCCATATACTTTCGCCAATCATCTGTTAAAAAATACTTTATGCTATCCCATGCCTGTTCTATGGGAAATGTAGTAACCGTATCTACATCCAAAAGCGGGTCGAAAGTGGTGTTAAAAGAGATAACATATCCATTTTGGGTATTAAAATTGAAACTATGGGTTGCATTAAACCCTTTGTGATATTGCCGATAATACCAATGCTCAATTTTGGGGGTAGTACTTTGTTGTTTCCCAACAAAACGCAGTTCATTTATTGGGCTAATCCCTAAAGATGGCAGCACATATTCCTCCATGAATTTTTCGGGAGTAATTTTTAATTCAATGTTAATGCCACCGGCACTGTGCCAACTGTTTTCAAATCTTGGCGATACGCCTCTAGTTATTTTAACAAGTGGGCTATTTTTTTTAGTATAACTTGGCGTATCGGTCATGCCGGAATACTGAGGTGGGTAAGGGTGTATAATAGAATCAGGTTTAAAATTAAGCTCCGCTTTAAACTTAGGGCTTTGAGATATGGTTGCAGTTGTTGTACTGAGAGATTGTTGTAGTACAGCAGTATTTATTGCAGGCTCGTCCATCTGCGCGTTTTTTTTGCTATACAGCCACTGTGAACATCCTACAATAAAACAAGTAATCAGCAAGCAAAGTATTGATTTTAGCAAAGTGTTCATGATTAATTTTTTTGTGTTTAGAAAAATGAGATAAAAGCATGTAAAACTTCGGAAAACACAAAAACGCTACGGCGGATGCCCTACCCGCCGGCAAACTGCCCGATGTGGGCTATATATTGGTGTGAAATATTATATGTATGTGTTGCTATCA
>DDVC01000248.1:6636-6874 GCA_002345145.1 Bacteroidetes bacterium UBA2322 | reverse complement strand
CCTTTTCTGCAACTCAATTCCAATTCTTTATTGCAGCAGGTAAATTCTTTTTTGCAAAATGAAAACATTAGTTTAGAAAACTTTGTGCTTGAAATAAAAGAGGCTTTTGCTTCTAATAAACTAATATCGGTAAACAGCAAAGAAGAAAGCGAAGAAAAACAAATAGCGGTAAACACGCTTGAACAACCCGATAATCTGTATAGAGCCGTTTTTGCTGTGGACAAACTAAACGAAGGCT
>DDVC01000248.1:6121-6349 GCA_002345145.1 Bacteroidetes bacterium UBA2322 | reverse complement strand
ACGGTGGCAGAAGCACAGCTAATAGGCAGAGGCGCCCGGTATTTTCCGTTTACCATTGGAAATAACCTGCCTGTTTTTCAAAGAAAATTTGATACCCAAGCCTCCCACCCCCTGCGCATTTGCGAAGAATTGTATTACCACAGCCCCTATAATCCGGCTTATATACATGAACTTAGCCTTGCCTTGCAACATACCGGTATTAAAGCCGCACTATCCACCCTGCAACCC
>DDVC01000248.1:2313-5917 GCA_002345145.1 Bacteroidetes bacterium UBA2322 | reverse complement strand
TGAGCTTAAAACAGCATTTACCCAAACACCGCTATATCAACACGGTTTTGTTTGGGTAAACCAACAACTTAAATGCCCCCCGCCCAAACAGCACGCCCTGCCCAACCAACTGCTCAAAAAGCCAATAGCCGTAAATTGGTTTACCGGAACAGAGCAAACCGATACCCTGTTTAACCTTACACCCGCCAACGAACCGGCAGCCGCTAATGCCGCCCCGGCAAACAAACACAAAATGAAATTGAGCAGCATAGAACCTGCCATTTTGCGCAAAGCTATATGCCAATTGCCTTTTTTCCATTTTGCCAATCTTAGGGCAATTTTCCCGAAATTAAATTCCATTTCCGAATTTATTGCCTCGCCTCATTTTTTGGGTGGAATTAACTTAGAAATTCCCACTCCTCTTGCTAACCTAAGCATAACCGATAAGTTGAATGTTGCTAAAACTGCCCTCCAACAAATAGCCCACCAACTCCAAAAACCCACTACCGCATATATGGGCAGCGCCCAATTTGAGCCCCTGCGCCTAAACAAGGTAATAACCAATAAAACGGTAATGATACATCAGGAACATGCCGCACCCCCGCCAAATAAACTTAGCTTGCTTGCCCCGCAACTGCCCCTTTACGTTTTACAACCAGACGACCACCTGCACCAACAAACCACCCAACTGCTGTGCAATGCCTGCCAAACCTTGCAGTTATACTTTAAAGAGGTATATTTGCTCAAAAACATAGGGTATATAACGCTTTACCACACCCAAAATGGCGCTCCTGTTCAGCCGCAATACGTGTTATGGCTAACATCGGGCAGTAGTGATGCGGCAGTTTACCAAATTTTTATTGAAATTAGTTCCTCGTTGCCCCATTTGCAGCCCGTATTATATCACCGGTCTTTGCAAGTTCTGCAAAACCAATTTTACCACATTGTTTGGATACAAACCGGCAAAGATACCCTCTTACAACCCGATTTTGGTGAAAAGTTAAGGGCAGTATTGATGTAGTAAGCAGCACATTTACCCTTGCTTACAGCATAGCATTAGCCAGCTCTATAAAACCGGCAACACTAATTTGCTCGGCGCGCATTTGGGGCAAGGCAGGAGGTAAGCGGTCAAAATCAAACCTAAGGGGTTGCAGGGCATTTCGCAGCATTTTGCGGCGTTGGTTAAAGGCTTGTTTTACCGTTTGGGTAAAATTTTGCTCATTCTGTATGGTTGCAGCATACAAATTGGTAGGACTTAACCGCACCACTGCCGATTGCACCTGCGGCGGCGGGTCAAAACTGCCGGCGCTTACTTCAAACAGGTATTCGGTTTTAAAATAGGCTTGCATCAACACACTCAATATGCCATATTGTTTACTGCCTTCTTTGGCGGTTATGCGCTGCGCCACTTCTTTCTGAAACATGCCTACTACCTGCTTTACGCTTTGCCGGTAATGCAACGCCTTAAACAAAATTTGCGAAGATATATTGTAAGGAAAATTACCAATTAACCAAAACGGTTGGTTGCCGATATAATCTTCAAAATGCACTTTTAGCACATCGGCTTCTATAATATGCCCCTCTAATGCCGGAAACCGTTTTTTTAAATAATCGGGTAAGCGCCGGTCTATCTCCACTGCAAACAGTTCAATTTCTGCCCTATTTATTAAGAACTGCGTTAGCACACCCTCGCCCGGACCAATTTCTATCACCACAGCTTTATGGTTGGGCTCATCGGGAAGTTGTAAACTTTGGGCTATTTGCTCCGCTATTTGCGGGTGTTTCAAAAAATGTTGTCCAAAAGATTTTATCTTGCGCATACAGGGCAGCAATTATTGGGTAGGTAGTAGTTAAAATAAGCATTAAAAAATGTTGCTGTTACATGGCAGCACATACACCACAGCACAAAAAACAGGTAATTTATGCCAAAAACATAGCTTTTTGCCTAAATTTGCGTTCTTTTTGGCAATTCTAAGTGTTCTTAGCCTATACAGAGCCACAAAGCATGGTTTTTACCCCTCAAAAATTCAATTTTTAAACCCCATAGTTCGTTAGTTTATGCAGTTACAGTCTGTTGCAAAGTTACAGCCCAATCAATCGGTAGTATATATAGCCGATGCACATACCCAATGGGAACTATTAGATTTTAACCCTGAGCAACTTGCTTTTATTAAGCATCAGGTAGCAGCAGAGGCTTTTCCTATTGTTATTAACGATTACCACCGCCTCCGCATTATCAGCTATTTTAATAAACAAGCCGATGTGCATATAGCACACGAAAACTGCCGGATAGCCGCCGCCGATGCCGTACAACTCATCAATAAATACAAAATTGACCAAGTAGCCATTACCAATGAAAGCAGCATACCTAATGCCGCATGGTATTTTACAGAGGGCGCAGTACTTGCCAACTACCAGTTTCTGAAATACCGAAATGACGCCAATAAAATTGCCAACTCACTCAAAACCATTTTACTGCCCGAAGACAGCGCCACTCCCCAAGAAGTAACCGAGCTGCAACATCTGCTCGATGCGGCTTGTATGGCGCGCGATTTAATAAACGAACCCCCCGTTTACCAAACTGCCCAACACTTAGCCAATGAGTTTAAAGCAATGGGTAAAAAAGCCGGCTTTAAAACCACCGTCTTTGACAAAAAGAAAATAGAAAGCCTTAAAATGGGCGGCTTACTTGCCGTAAACAGAGGCAGCCAAGACCCGCCTACCTTTACCATAATGGAGTGGAAACCCAAAACTGCCGTAAACAAAAACCCCATTATTCTGGTAGGTAAAGGCGTAGTATTTGATACCGGCGGGCTTAGCCTTAAACCCACCTTAAACTCTATGGATTTTATGAAGTGCGATATGGCAGGAGCCGTAGCCGTAGGCTGTGCTATGTATGCCACCGCCATAAACAAACTGCCGGTTTACGTTATAGGATTAGTGCCTGCCACCGATAACCGCCCAGGCGAAAACGCCTACGTACCCGGCGATGTGGTTACTATGTATGACGGCACTACGGTAGAAGTACTCAATACCGATGCCGAAGGACGCATGATTCTTGCCGATGCCCTAAGTTATGCCAAACAGTATAATCCCGAATTAGTAATAGACATTGCCACCCTTACCGGCGCGGCAAGCTATGCCGTAGGCTCACAAGGAATGCTGCTCATGAGCAACGCCTCCCGAAAAGATACCAAAACCATTAAAAAAAGCGGGTTGGAAGTGTATGAGCGCTTAGTAGAAATGCCCCTATGGCATGAATACCTTGAACAAATGAAATCAGACATTGCCGACCTTAAAAACGTAGGTGGCTCCGAAGCCGGAGCTATTACCGCCGCTAAATTCTTAGAACACTTTACCGCCTACCCCTGGATGCACATAGATATGGCTCCCGTAGCATGGAATATGTCGGGCAAAAATTATCGGGTAAAAAATGGTTCAGGAAAAGGCGTAAGACTCTTCTATCAATTCCTTAAAACCCGATGCACACAAGGATAGTGAGGGAGTTGTTAGTTATGAGTGATGAGTTACCCTCCCTTCTACCCTCTACCTTCTACCCTCTACCTTCTACCCTCTACCCTCTACCTTCTACCCTCTACCTTCTACCCACTACCCACTACCCACT
>DDVC01000248.1:0-1930 GCA_002345145.1 Bacteroidetes bacterium UBA2322 | reverse complement strand
ACCCACTACCCACTACCCACTACCTTCTACCAAAATAACCAACCAATGGATTTAAACGATAAAAACAATCCCAATCCGCCTCAGCAAGGACCTAAAATTATTAAGACCAACAAAGATAGAGGCGAGAAGCCCCGCGAACAGCAGCCCGAAAAGCAAAAAGAAAAAGGCAAGGAAGAGGTAAAGCCGGCTTTGCCCGATTACAATATAGGCTCTGCCACCATTGAGCAGGCAATTAAAGCCGGTAAACAAGATGAGCAGGGCGAAAAAGACGAAGAAGCTGCCGAAGTATCGGATAAAATAAAGGTGGGTATCACCATAGGTGATATTAACGGCATAGGCGTAGAGGTTATCCTTAAAACCCTAAACGACAACCGCATGTTAGACTATTGTACACCCATTATCTACGGCTCATCGCGGGTGCTTTCTTATCACCGAAAGGTGCTTAAAATGGACGAGTTTAGCTACAATATAGCCGGCGCCATTGACCGAATTAAGCCACATGTGTGTAATGTAATTAACTGCTGGAACGAGGAAACCCCCATCAATATAGGTCGCGCTAACCCCGATGTAGGCGTGTATGCTTTTAAAGCCTTAGAAAACGCTGTGCGCGACCTTCAAGCAGGCAAAATAGATGCTATTGTTACAGCGCCGGTAAACAAGTATATCATTAGTACCGGTAACCCCGGTTTTGTGGGGCATACGGAATATATAACCCAAAAAACCGGTACCGGCGCAAGTTTAATGCTGCTGGTAAGCAATGAGCTCAAACTGGGCTTAGCTACCAACCACCTTGCCGTAAAAGACATTGCCCAAAACATAAACGCCAATGCCATATGGCAAAAAATACAAATAATGAATGAGGCATTGGTAAAGGATTTTGGTATCCAACGACCCAAAATTGCCGTGCTTGCCCTTAACCCACATGCCGGCGACAACGGACTTATAGGCAAAGAAGAGGAACTGCACATAAAACCCGCCATTGAAAAAGCTAAACAGCAAAACATGCTGGTTTTTGGTCCCTTTGCTGCCGATGGCTTTTTTGGTACGCACATGCACCGGCAGTTTGATGCAGTTTTAGCCATGTATCACGACCAAGGGCTGATACCCTTTAAGTCTCTTAGCTTTGGGCATGGGGTAAATTATACCGCCGGTTTGCCGGTTGTGCGCACCTCGCCCGACCATGGAACCGGTTACGATATTGCAGGTAAAAACATTGCCTCCGAAGAATCATTCCGGCAGGCGGTTTTCCTTGCCCTTGATATAGTGCGCAACCGGCGCAACTATGCCGAAATGTATGCCAATCCCCTTTATGCCGAAGACCTCAAAAAATTAGCCGGCATTGATTTTACCAAAGACGAAATCATAGCCGAAGAGTAAATACTTGCCATCTGTTTTAGTCTTAGCTAAATTCTTTGTTTTAACCGCAAAGAACACAAAAGTCAGCGCAAAGGTCGCAAAGCCTTTGCGTTCTTTGCGTAAAATGTTACCAGTTAGCCGGCAAATATCATAAACTTTATAGTAGTTATTAAAATTTTGACAGCCAATCTACCTCAATCTGAGGTTGTTGTTTGCTTGTCTTAAAAAGATGGTGGTGGGCTTAATGGGTTGAATGTTGTATCTTTGCCCTGTTTTTAAAAATAAAATTTCGAGTTGATATGGTATATCAAGTAATACAAACCTGTCGCCACTGTGGGGGCAGCAATCTAAGTAAAAATGGGCGCCGTCCCGATGGCACACAGCGTTGGCGGTGCAATGCGTGTAAAAAGAGCTTTCAAATGAGTTACACCTACAATGCAAATAAACCGGGACTGAAGGAACAGATTACAACCCTTACGCTAAACGCATGTGGCGTAAGAGATACAGCCCGAATACTCGGGATTTCAAAAGGTACCGTTATTCGGGAGTTAAAAAAAAGTGCCGTCTCACAAGA
>DDVC01000080.1 GCA_002345145.1 Bacteroidetes bacterium UBA2322 | reverse complement strand
AAATGTAAATGTTGTTTATGTATTGGCTCTTAACGTTTTTTAGCGCAGCAAGGGGAGGGGGAAGTTAGGAGTTAGGAGTTAGGAGTTAGGAGTTAGGAGTTAGTAGTTATGAGTTATGAGTTATGAGTTATGAGTTATGGGTTACGGATACCACTTACTGACTACTCACTACCATATACCAAGTACTATCTACCCACTAATCACTACCCACTAATAACTTACTTCACTCCCATTTTTTTGAGTTGTTTAATGGTATAGTTGCTTGGGTAGTTGCCTTTATAAACAACAATTTTCACTTTTTTACCGCCTCGTTCTTTGGCTAATTGTTCATAGGTTTCGGCTTCGGCAATGGTGGAGTATGGACCCAGTACTATCAGCATACCTTCGCCCACGTATTCCATGTTAATGCCGGTGTTGAGTTCGGCAAAATTGTAATAGATGTTGTTATCCACGTTTTTGTATGGACCAATTAGTACTCTGTATTGTAGAACTCCGGTGCCTGCATCGTACAGGGCTTCTAATTCGGGGTTTATAATTTGTGGCGCTTCGTTGGTGGCGGGTATGGGGGCGGGTTTTATGGGTATGCTCGGAAAATTGTTGATGCCCTGTATGGAGGTAGCGGTAAACTCTATGCGGTTGTTTTGCTGGTGTAGTTCTTCGGGGCATTCGGCATTGCTCACACAGTCGTTTAGCAGCATTGATTCACCGTAGCCTTTGGCAAAGAGGCGGGTTGGGTTAGCGCCTTTAAGCACTAAATAATCTCTAATGGCGTTGGCTCTTTTTTGGCTAATTTCAAGATTTACAAAATCGTTGCCTCTTGAGTCAGTATGGGCGGCAATTTCAATATTAATTTCCGGATATTCGGCCATGTAAAGCAGTAGTTTGTCTAATTCTTTTTGGGCATCGGGGTTTACCGTCCAGTCGCCCTTTTTAAATTTAATTTTTTGCATATCTAATCCTTCATTCATACTGGTGTTTACCTGTGGCTGATCTACATTTACTGTTTCCGGTTTTGTGGGTTGTTCGGTTGGCAGGTTTTGGGCATCGGGCACTCTGGTAAAGTAGTAAATATCGTCGTTTCCAAAACCGCCGGGTCTGTTTGAGGTAAAAAAGCCCCAGTTGTTATCGGCGTTAAGGGTAATGCTGAAATCATCGTATCGGGAGTTAAAGGGCGCTCCTATGTTTACCGGGGTTTGCCAGGCGGTTCTGTTATATCGGGTATAAAAAATATCCAGCCCACCTAATCCTGCATGACCATTAGAGGCAAAATAGAGGTTGCCATCGGCGTGCATAAACGGAAACAGTTCGTTGCCGGAGGTATTTATTTGCGGACCCAGGTTTACCGGTCGGCTCCAGGTAGAGTCTATTCGGGTGCAGATGTAGATATCAGTGCCGCCATAGCCGCCTTCCATATCGGAAACAAAAAATAGGTTTTGCCCATCGGGCGATATACCGGGGTGTGTCATAGAGTGGGTGCGAAGTTTGTCGTACTCGTCTTCTACGTTGTTAAATTTAAACTTGCGCACGTTGCCCCATTTGCCGTTTTTTTGAAGTTGTGCGGTATAAAGGCTCAGTAAAAGTGTGCCTACGGTATCGCGCTGTTTTTTGCCCAAAAAGGCAGCGTTTCGGGTAAAAATGGCAGAGTCGGCATTTTGGGTAAAGGTAATAGGTCCGTCGTTATATGGGCTGTTAATACTACCTTTTAAGGGTTTTGGGGTGGTAAAATTACCGCCTTCCAAAAACTCGCTGTAATATAGGTTAAGGAATTGCCCTTGTTTGGTTTTGCCCGATTTGCCCATCAGTTCCTCTCTGTTGCTGCAAAAAACAAGTCCTTTGCTGTATAGCGCCGGTGCAAAATCAGCAGCCTTAGAGTTAATAGGCAGCAGCCAAGTGTTGTAGTCGTACTCATGTTCGGTAAGGCGGGTAATCATATCGCAGCCTTTGGCAAGTTTGTTGCCTATATCGTTGTGTTTTCCATATTCCAGAAACCATTTTTTGGCTTCTACGCAGTTGCCGTTAGTTTGAAGAATTTGGGCAAACCTAAGTTTGTAAATATGCTCATTTACGGGCAGTTGGTTTATAATAATTCGGTACCAGTATTCGGCATTTACCAGGTCATTGGTAAGCCGGTAGCACTCGGCAAGTTTTACCTTAGCTTCAAGCAGGTTGTCTTTTATGAGAACATCTCTGTAAAAAGGTATGGCTTCTTTGTAGGCAAAGGCATCGTAGTATTTGTTGGCTTTGTTGAGCAGGTTTTGCACCTCGGCATCTTGGGCAAAGGCTGCCTGCAAGCTAAGGCAACAAAGCAAAAATGCTGTTGTATATTTATACAAAAAGGCGTACATATTATAGATTAGTAAGTTTACAAATAAGGAATGAGGCAGTTGCCTATAGGTTGCTGCCACTAAATTGTGTGCAAAAGTACGCAAAGAAGCGGTAACAGGGTAGCAAATGACAAACAGATAACCCGATATGGGGTAAAACAGGGCAAAGCGGCGTTAATCTAAGCGGGGAAACATGTTTAGGTGTCTAAACACAAACGACCATACATCGGCATAGGTATCTATGTATTGTCGGGTGGTTCTGCCGCTGCCATGTCCCGATTTAGATTCTATTCTTATAAGTATGGGGTTGTTACCTTTGTATTGGTGTTGTAAATTAGCCGCATATTTATAGGAATGTGCGGGCACTACGCGGTCATCGCGCTCGGCGGTCATTACCAGTGTGGCGGGGTAGGGCAGTTGTGGGTTTATATTGTGGTAGGGCGAGTAGGGGTATAAAAAGTTAAACTGTTGAGGGTCATCGCTGCTGCCGTACTCGCTTACCCAAGCCCAGCCAATGGTAAATTTATGAAACCTAAGCATATCCATAACGCCCACTACGGGCAGGGCAACGGCAAACAAATCGGGGCGTTGGTTCATTACTGCACCCATGAGCAACCCGCCGTTTGACCTACCGGTGGCGGCTAATTTTTGGGGTCGGGTATAACCGTTCTCTATCAGGTATTCGGCAGCGGCTATGTAATCGTTAAAAACGTTTTGTTTTTTTTCCAACATACCGGCTTTGTGCCATTCTTCGCCATACTCGCTGCCGCCGCGCAGGTTAGCTACTGCATAAATGCCACCGGCGGCGTAAAATGGCAGGTTTTCGGGTTTAAACTCGGGTATTCGGGCTATGTTAAAACCGCCGTAGCTATACAACAGGCAGGGGTGCTGCCCATTGAGGGGTATGTTTTTGCGGTGGGTAATAAACATGGGTATTTTAGCGCCGTCTTTTGAGGAAAAGAAAACCTGTTGGGTTTCATAGTCTTCAAAATTAAAATTGATGGCTGCCTTGTAATAAACCGATGCGGTTTGGGTGGCAAAATCATACTTAAAAATGGTAGGCGGGTACATGTACGATTCAAAGTTAAAGAAAAACTGCGGTTCCTCTTTATCGGTACTAAAACCGCCGGTAATGCCCAGCGCCGGCAGGGGTATTTCTTGTTGGGGGGCGCCGTTAAGGTCAAAAATTTGGAGCCGGCTGGTTACATCTTGCATAAAAACTGCCAGTAGTTTACCATTGGTCATAAACACATTATCCAGTACGCGGTGGGGTTGCTCGGCTATAAGGGTAAGGTTATTTTTTTCATCGGGATTAAATGGGTCAATGGCAATAAGCCGGTAGTTGGGCGCTTGGTAATTGGTAAGCGCAAGCAATTTACCGTTTACATGGTCAATAACAGAAAAAGAATGGTCAAAACCCGATACTACAGGCTTAAATCCTTGTAGCCATTTATCGGCTTGGGCTATGTATAGGGCATTACCCGATGCCGAGCCTTCTGAAATGGTTAAAATTAGCCATTGCTCATCGTGTGTTACCTGTATGCCGGCGCTTTGTTTAGGTTTATCGGGGTTTTCATAAACCGGCACATCTTCGGCTTGCGGCGTGCCTACTTTATGGTAATAAATACGCGCCGCTTCATTTTTTGCCGATAGCTCTTTGCCCTTTTCGGCAGCTTGGTAGCGGGTGTAAAAGAAGCCGTTTTTATACCACGCCGCTCCCGAAAATTTAATGTGTTGCAAGGTTTCGGGTAGCAAGGTTTTGGTTTCGGTATCCATAATATGAAACTCGCGCCAGTCAGACCCGCCAACAGAGGTGCCATAAGCCACATACCGTTTGTCTTTGGAAAAGGAGGTAAAAGTAAGCGAAACCGACCCATCGGGCGAAAAAGTATTGGGGTCTATAAACACTTCGGGCTCGGCGTTTAAGTCTTTAATTCGGTATAAAACGCTGTGGTTTTGCAAGCCGTCGTTTTTGTAAAAATAGTAATAATTACCTTCTTTCTTAGGCGATGATTGTTTGGGAAAGTTGTAATACTGCTCTAACTGTTTTGACAGAGGTTCTTGGTAGCCTATGTTTTGCAGGTAGTTTTGCGTAAGTTGGTTTTGTTGGGCAATCCAGTTTTTGGTATCGGGGCTGTTTTCGTCTTCCAGCCAGCGGTAGGGGTCAGCAACAATGGTGCTGTGGTAGTTATCGGTTACGGCTTCGCGCTTGGCATCGGGATAAGAGAGGGGTTCCGATGCCGGTATTTTATTGAACCGATAAGCTCCTTTGGTTGCGCCCCACACTTGTTTGCCCGATTTGTTAAACCCTTGGTCCCAGCTAAGCAGTTGTGTAGGGGTAATGGTTACTTTGGAGGTGGCATAGGCAGCGCCGCGCAGGTCGCTGGGGCAGCCCTTGCCTTTGGTAGCGCCGGTAAAGGAGTTCCCTTTTTTAGTGAGGTAAATGGTGCAGCCGGTGCGGGGCAGTAGGTCTTGGGGAGTAATTTGGGCAAAAACTTTGTGGTTATTACCCTGCCCAACAAATTTTTCGGGCGTGGGCAGGGTATAGGTGCGGCTTTCAAAAGAATTAGCGCCGGTAGCCACTAATTGATACACTCTTTGGCGGTAGGGGCGGTACTGCATATTGGCAACAGCTTGTTCCACATACAACCATTTTCCATCGGTGCGGTCTTGCCAAATGGGCTGCATACACAGGGTTATATTGAGGTAATTGGTATCAGATAAGGCTTGCTCGTAACTGCTGAAATTGCCTTGCATATATTCCGACAGCAAGTCTAAACCGGCATTTTTTTCGGGTTTTTGCTGGGCGAAGGCTAAACTACATACAAACATGAACCCGATGACAAGCCGGCAATGGAGCAAAATAAGAGTAAAACGCATTTTTTTCATAATGTGTAGGAATTGAACCGACAAAGTTATACCTTTTGCCTCATTTCTCCAATTTACGGCATCATATATGCTATATAGCCAATGCTTCTTACTCAATAGTTGCAATTATTTGCCCTTGCAAACGGTAAACAACCACAGCCATTTAGAATAACATGAGTTTGGAGTTGTGAGCTTGCGCAAAGGCTTACCGCAAAAGGATTTCAGGCAGGTGGGGTGATATATTTTGGTGCGCTGCACCTTTCCAAATCCAACCGCGCCATTTTATAGCTGTTGGTGAGTAACACACAAGGGACAGCGCCCTTAAATCTTGGTAAAACACCTACAAACCAAGTTACTAATTGGTGCAGCGCACCATAATCTGATGCCGGTTTTATTATCAAGTGCATCTAAACCACACACA
>DDVC01000017.1:49652-49778 GCA_002345145.1 Bacteroidetes bacterium UBA2322 | reverse complement strand
CATTGATGAAAGGGAAATCCAAAGAGTACAATCCTTCCAGAATGATTTGGTTTTGCAGCAAGCCAAAAGGAAACAGACAGATAAAAAGAAAGAACGAGTATTTCATTCGCTTTGGTTTACAGGTGA
>DDVC01000017.1:48828-49338 GCA_002345145.1 Bacteroidetes bacterium UBA2322 | reverse complement strand
TGGTTTAGCTTGGCGCAATAAATTTAGTTCTTTGGTGCGAGTATATTTGTTATTGATGATAAAGATGTTGTGAGCAAAAAGTAAATTGGAAATTTGATGATCTTTTAATAATTTAGGGATATTGCCGATATAATAACGGTAATCTAAAATCCAGACCTCTTCGTAATGATTTGCAAGGAACGGTATAAACGCATTGCCAAACGAATCTTTTACAACTAAGATTCGTTTACCATTTTTAATATCAGATTTAACAGACATTAGTGGATAGTCATGCCCTAAAAAAACGCCATAAGCATTTCTGCCTTTGTGATATTCTGCATATAGATTGGCGGGTTTTGGTTGTGAGCCTGTTTTTGAAAAACTTTGAGCAGTGGTTTTGTTAGGTATTTTGTAATAGATGACGCTATCGGGATTTTGTGCCAGCTCTTCACTTAGCGTTTTATAGTATAATGTGCCCAAAAAATTGTGGATTACTACACGCTTGCAGGAGTCTATAGGAAGCGGAACCAA
>DDVC01000017.1:44998-48599 GCA_002345145.1 Bacteroidetes bacterium UBA2322 | reverse complement strand
AGCTGCTTTGCAAAAATCTCTATATGCGTAGTAAGCGCCTAAGTTAGTCCAGTGGTGGTCAGTGTTAAAGTGGAGGTATTCTTGTTTATGCGGCAGAAGAGCGCTGCACACGTCTATTGTTTTAATTGTATCGTTTAGCAAGGTATAGAAGTAATCAATAGCGTTTTTTTCTACATTTTTTTTTCGCGAAAAATTATCGGGCAGGTAAAAATCTGCGCCGGTAGGGATAACCATACAATAAAGGGTGATGGTATCTGCCAATTCTTGCCGGTATTGATTGAGCAGGTCGGCATAATTAGTGAGTACACTTTTTACGGGGGTAAATATCTGTAGGGCTCTTTTATTATAAACAACAAGGTTTTCTATCATATTAAAGGGTTCCATTGTAGGGTCCGGCTGTAAAGCAGTGTCAATTTGCATTGTATCGGGCGGTAGCTTTATATCAATAGGAAGAGTGTCTGCTGTGGGTGTGGGATAATTTTTATATATTCGGATGTTGGAATTGTGTATGCCCCGATAATTGTTGATGATATTAGCCAAGGAGATAAAGGTATTTCTGCCAACAAAATTATCAGAATAATAGGATTCTGCCTCTGCTGCAAATTTGCCGGTAATTATATTTGAATAGGTTAAACTTGGCAATTCTGCCAATTTTCTGTTTTCATTTTCAGATATTTGATTTTTAGGCGCTATCCAAAAAGCAATGCCGCCCGAAATCAATATGCCCACAAAAAAAAGGGCATAAAAACGCAATATGCCGCCAGACCAATTAATCTCTTTCATTTTGGACATTTGAGAATTTAAAAGCGGAAATAAAGAAATGGATTGTATGTACTTCCTACAAGCAAAGTTACTGAAACAATAAATAATAAAAGACTGAGCGCTGCTAAAAAGTAGTGATAAATGGGAAGATACTTTACGTGCTTTTCTGCCATATTTTGTAACCAGTGGTAACATGGAAAACACAAAACAACTGCTAAAATTAGCCAATAAATGTTTTCTGTTACAGATAACAGGGTTTCTAAATTCCAGACTTCATTTTGTGTAGCGCCAAATAAAATTTTAATAAACCACCAGAGGCGTTCTAAACCGGTGAAGTAAAATAACGCCCAACCAAATATAATTAAAAACAAAGCGTATATATGCCTTGCTATATGGGGGAGTTTTTGAAGAAGTTGTGCTATAAATAGTTTTTCTAACAAAATGATTAGTCCAAAATAAAGCCCCCAAAGTATAAAGTTCCAACTTGCGCCGTGCCAGAAACCGGTTAGAGCCCAAACCACAAACAAATTTCTTACTATGTTTGATTTATTGCCGCCAAGTGGAATGTAAACGTAGTCACGAAAAAAAGAGCCAAGGGAAATATGCCACCGTCTCCAAAAATCAGTGATGGAAGCCGATAAATATGGATACCGAAAGTTTTCGTGGAAATGAAAACCGAACATTCTCCCTAATCCTATTGCCATATCTGAATAACCCGAAAAATCAAAATAAATTTGCAAACTGAATAGCAGCAAGCCCCACCATGCACCACCAACCGACAATGTACTTAAATCAGAGTCTAAAAGGGGTGTACATAAACTTCCTGCCACATTGGCAATAGCTACTTTTTTAAATAACCCGATACAAAACCGAACAACACCGGCATTAAAATCTGCCCAATTAAACCTGCGTTCATTTATTTCGCGTGCAATATGGCTATATCGTACAATAGGACCGGCTACCAACTGTGGATACAATGACACGTACATCAAAAAATTGAGAAACGATTTTTGTGCTTTTACCCTTCCATAATATACATCTATAGTATAGGAAATGGTCTGAAAGGTATAAAATGATATGCCAATAGGTAGTTCATATTTGAAACTTTCAATATTAAGTGAAAATAAAGCATTTGCGTTGTTGATGAAAAAGGCGGAATATTTAAATAGGCCTAAAATTCCAAGATTAAAGAAGAGAGTGCTGTATATGCCTATTTGGGCAATTTTTTTTCCTCGGTAGTATTCAATGAATAATCCGTTTATATAATCTATAAGTGCAGAAAATATAAGGAGTAAAACCCATATGGGTTCGCCCCAAGCATAAAAAAATAGGGAAAAAATTATTAAAATTATGTTTTTGTATTTTAGCCCACCCAATACATAGTAGGAAAATACATTTATTGGTAAAAATAGAAATAAAAAGAGTAAACTTGAAAATACCATACTTACTAAAGTGGTAAAGTTATGACTTGAAAATATAACAATGCTTAGCAGTGGTAAAAAAACCGCTGGGAGTATTATAGAAAATTATGCAAAGGTAATATTTTTATGTCAATTTGCATCAAACTAATATGAAGCCCAAATTCTGCTTGTTGTGTTAACGGAGTAAGGATCAAATATCCTTTCTTATTGCAGTTATACTATTACTGCCAAACTCCAAACCCCAAACAGCTATTTAATGCGCCCTGCATGTATCCTTTAATTTTCTGTATTTTGAGCTGAACACCATTATAAAAAAGATAGCCGGAAATTATGGCAAAGATTATGCGTAACCTTTGCTATAATTTCCGACTATGATAATTAGGTGCGTATTAGTTTTGGATAGAACTTACATATGTTTTTATATTAATGTTAGCCTAAAAGCAAACAACCACCGTCTTTTTTTTACACGGCAACTATACTGTGTGCGAAAGAAGTAAAGAGCTTGGTTATTCGCTAAAATTGCGCAGTTTCACCAATACTTCATTTCGGCGGTTGAGCAACTGAAAGGGCGGGTTGTAGTATAAAAACTGCACCTTGCCGTTGGGTTCAAGACCGGCTTTGGTTAATTCTTGTAAGAGCAAGGCGGCTTGTTCTTCCATTTTTTGTCGGTTGGCAAATCCACCAAAGGTTATGGCGGCGGCGTACATAGGCTCTGTTTCCGAAAACAAGATGTTACCGGAAGTGGGGGTAGGTTTGTTTTGCAGGTTAAAGTTTTGGGGCATTACAAAGGTAATGTAGCCGGAGTTGGCATCGGGAGCGTCCATAAGGGTTTTTACCGGAGTAGTCATGGCTATTTTTTCGTTTCGGTCGTTACCGCCAAAAATATAACCGGCTAAATCTCTGAAACCATTGTTCATCATGCGGCTGTAATCGCCCGATTTGTGAACTGAGGCTTCTACCGCAGGAGGGTAAAACCTGATTTCTGCCTTGCCAAGGTTTTTTATTGCCCTATATGGTTGTGCTGGTGTGGTATCTTGTGCCATAAGCCAATACAGTTGAGAGCCTAATAATATAGCGCCCGCGGCTACTACTATGCCGTAAATGCTGATTCTTAACATGGTAAGTTGTTTAGGGTGTAAACCCGTTTTGATATTAAATGGCAAACAAAGTTTGTGATGCCTGCATGAGCTAAAAAACGGGAGCAATTAGCACACAGATAACACTGATGGGACTGATTTGCACAGATTTTTGAAAATAATGGCTTAATTGGGTAAATGATTTCGGGATTGCTTTGATTTTGAGATTTCGAGGCTAAGCACTATTGGGCTTGCCGTTGTGTTGTATCTGCACAAACAACACTTTTAGCTGTGTTTATTCGTTTAATCAGTGTTATATGTGTGCTTTTTTTGCTGAAAACA
>DDVC01000017.1:0-44777 GCA_002345145.1 Bacteroidetes bacterium UBA2322 | reverse complement strand
CAATTTATACATCAAACCGGGGCTAAACTCAACCGTTTATTGGATTGCGCCGGTGATTTCTTCACTCATCGGGTTAACGCCCGATTTGTAGAACTTGAGCAGTTTGCCATTTTCATCTAACAGATATTTGCAAAAGTTCCACGAGGGCTCTTGGTCGTTCCAGCCATTGAGCGATTTGTCGGATAAAAACTGAAACAGAGGGTGTTTGTTTTTACCTTTTACGGTAATTTTTTCAAACATTTGGAATGTTACGCCGTAGTTTTTTTCGCAAAAGGCAGCTATTTCTTGGTTAGTGCCGGGTTCTTGCCACATAAAATCGTTGGCAGGGAAACCCAGTATGGCTACTTTATCGCCCATGGTGCGGTGCAGTTCTTCTAATTCTTTGTACTGAGGAGTGTAGCCGCATTTTGACGCGGTATTAACCACTAACACTTTTTTGCCTTTATATTGGCTAAGCGGAATTTCGGCGCCATCTATGGCTTTCATGGTAAAATCGTAAAACGAAACGGGGTTTTGCATATTTTCGGGGTTGTTTGCTGAGCCCGATGTTGGGGCAGCAGATTGTTTAGGACTTTTTGAGCAAGATAAAAATGCCACAAGCACGGCAAACGGCATGAACAGTTTTTTTACAAATTTCATTTTGAGGTAGATTTTTTACTATTAACAACTCGCAAATTGTTTTGTTTAGCTTTTTGGTCAAAAAATTACACAGTGTTGCTTTTTAGCGGGCGGTTGGAGTTGAAATTAGTATATAGGGTGTGAGCTAAAAACGGGCAGCAATTAGCATACAGATAACCCGGATAGAGCTGATTAGCGCAGATTTTTTTTAAAAAAAGCTCAATTAGGTAAATGATTTCGGGATTTTGAGGCTAAACCGGAGCTGCACCTGTGTAGGTAGTATTACTCAGCTTCGGCATTCAATCTTTTTTCCATTTTTTTCAGCCATGCCTCCAATTTCATGCGGTAGGTATCGGTTTCAAAGAGTTGGGAGTCGTTATTGGCTTTGTAGAGTAGATAAGCGCCCATTGGAAAAAAAACAAAAATGCACAACCACATACCCCAAAAGGGTGTGAGCGCCATTTCTTCGGTAAGTTTTTTGCCGGTGGTAAGTAAAATATAAAACAGAATAAAAAAGATAATACCCATAACCATAGGCATACCAAAACCGCCTTTTCTGATGATAGCGCCTAACGAAGCGCCCAGTAAAAACAGGGCAATACAGGCAAGCGCCAACACAATGCGGGTATGAAACTCAATCATAAACCGAACCTTTTTTTTGCGGTCGGTTTGGGAGTAGCGGGCTTCGCTGGCGCTAAAAGCTATGAGGTTGCGCACATTATTGCCGGCTTGTTGTATGAGCGCTACTTGTTTGCTAACGGGTAGCCGCAATGACGATAAGAATGCGGTAGGCGCTGTTGTATCGGGTGGCTCGGCTTGTTCGGCGGCGTTTTGGGCAAGGATAGAATCGGGCTTTTGTAATGTTTGCGGTTTTTTGGGGCTTTTTTTGATAGGAGTATTGGCGGCAGACTCTGAGCTTGCCATATCGGGTAGCGGGTAGCCTTTTTTTACCTGTTCCATTTTAATTTTAAAGGCTTTCTGAATACTATCGGGCAGGGAGTTTATGGTTTTGTTAGAATCGGGAAGGTATTTTTGAACAAATTTGGGTACAGAATCGGGCTTACCCGATTCTGCAATTGGCTGAGCGGTGGTTTGTACGGGCTTATCGGAAAAAAGGGAGTCTTCAACAAAGGTAAAATAGATGCGCAGGTTTCTTATCATATTTTGGTGGCGTTTTTCGTCATTCCGGCTAACCGAGTCTGCCATATTGAGCAGTTGTTGGGCGTTTAGCATACGGTGGTTGTTGCGGAACAGGGTTTCATCGGTTTTTTCAAAACTGAAGTTAGATAAGTCCATCACCATTTCATAGTTATCAAACTGCATTCTGATAAATTCTTGCTGTTCCGGTTTTCTGCCCGGGGTAGGGCGAGGCTCTTCGTAGCGTGCACCGTTTTTGAGGTTAAAAATAAGGTATTTACCCTCTTGTACGGTGTACATTTCGCCTTCTTCGGCAACTAACACGTTTACATTGCCTCGGTCTTCGGTATGGTCATGAATTTTTATATCATAAACTGTTTTTGCTCCCGGGTCTTTTTTGCCTATTCGTATAACATAACCCGGAATGCCATCATAAAAAACGCCTTCTTTTATGTTTAGGGCGGGCCGCTGGCGGGTAACGGAGTAGAGCAAAGCGGCAAATTTAAGGTTGGCACGGGGTAAAATGTAGTTGGAAAACAGGAAACCACTTGCCGCCAACCCTACCGATATAACCAACAACGGCAACATGAAACGCCTGAGCGATATGCCTGCCGATTTTAGGGCTACTAATTCATAATGTTCGCCCAATGCCCCAAAGGTCATAATAGATGCCAGCAATACGGCAATGGGCAGCGCTAAGGGTACTACTGTGGCGGAGGCATAAAATATAAGTTCGGCTATGATGGCACTTTCTAAACCCTTGCCTACCAAGTCATCTATATATTTCCACAAAAACTGCATGATTAGCACAAACAGGGCTATGAAAAAGGTTATCACAAACGGACCTACAAAAGACTGAATTAAAAGACGGTCAATTTTTTTCACAACCGGTGCGGTTACAGGGCAATAAGAACGGGTTTGGGGTAATTGGTTTTGGGTATTTGCTGTTTAGCACAACTACACAAATGAAGCGCAAAGGTAAGGCTTTTATTGTGCAGTTGGCAATTTTAAAAGGCGGAGCGTAGTAGGTGCTTTGGGGGGCGGATGTTGTTACCCAAATTTGATTTTAAAAAAAAATTTAGCCAAGCAATGTTTTATGTTAGCCCATATACCGGCGAGCGGTAGTAAAAATAAAGTCTTGTGCCAGCATTAGGGTTTTACCTCTATAGCAAGAATTGGTCAGTTTCTTTTCATGCTCTTGCATCAAAACCTGATTTTTGCTTAGTATTTCATAAATAGTGCGTACTACCTTAAAAAACCTTTCGTATTCTCCTGTTCCGGGTATATCTTTTGCACCTACTTTTTCCATAAAGGTTTTAAACTCCGTAAACTTGTAAATGGCATATTTTTCCGGAAACCGAAAAGCAAGGTATAGGGTAATCATGCGCTGCCCGTTGTGAAAATGATTTTTAACCGAAGGGTCTTGGTTGGCAATTTCTTTGAGCAACACATCGCACTGAAATTCAAACCTATCTATGCGTTTACCAACGTCTTGTGTTTCGTTGTACAAATCGGCAAACATATTTCGCACCTTTTCGGGGTTGTGGTCTAAAAAACGAAGCATTACCGCTTTAGGAAACCAATGTGGATTTGCCCAGAGGTTGTTTGCCATTTTACTAAATAACGATTTGCTGTACATTGTTTTAAAATCAGTAGCATCTATGTTCCAGTTGTCCTGAAAAGTTTTAAGAGCTTCCCATTTGTCAATTTCGTTATAGCTTTCCGAATTGATGAAAGCAATATACTTTTCTATCTCTTGATTGATAAGGTTTAGAACCATAGTTGAGGTATTTTGGATAAATAATAAATACTATATTTTGCAGTGTAATGAAGCAATTAAGCAAAGCGCAAACTTACTCGATTTTACTCATTCTGCCAAATACTTTCTCTGAAAAAAATGTATATAAACGCCCTGTACCCCGCGTTTGGGATGCTGGGCACTACGTTACAGCGGTGCAAAACGCAGTGCAGCAAGGCAGCCAAGCTAATCCTACTACAGCCCAACCTGCCGCCATGTTGCCTTTGTGCATGTTTAGGTAGTAGATGGCTACTTACATCATGGTAGTAAGAAGCCTTTAAACAACCACCAAAAAAAGAGCAGAGTAGGGCAGAGGAGCTTTGTTTTTGCCTCAAATTTGCAGCAAAACCCCAAAAAACACAAAAAAGCAAAAAAAATTTACCCCAAATGGAACAAAACCGAACAAAGGTGCGTTATCTTTGTCGTACAGTACCTTGCAAAACATAGTACCTTATCTTGTGGAGTTATGCCGGGCTTTCATACTTTTGTTTTATTACTTGTAAGAAGCAAAAAAGAAGCCCTACCAATTTACCAATGCCAAAAACCACTAAACATGAATTTAAACTTAGAAAACAGCAAAACACAAATGCGCAGGGGCATATTAGAACTGTGTGCGCTGTCTATTATAGCAAGGGGCGAAATGTATCCTTCTGATATTATAGAAGAGATGAAACGCTCCGATTTGCTGGTAATGGAAGGCACCTTATACCCCCTGCTTACACGGCTAAAAAACGCCGGTTTGCTCACCTACCGGTGGGAGGAATCAAAAACCGGACCGCCGCGCAAGTACTACGCCCTAACACCCGAAGGCGAATTGTTTAAAAACGAATTACAACTAACCTGGCAAGAATTAGTAAATGCCGTAAACTCTGTTAACTCATCATCAACCACTCAAAACATACCTTCCCATGAATAAGACCATTAGTGTAAACTTAGGCGGCTGGTTTTTCCATATTGAAGAAGACGCGTACCAAAAGCTGCACCAGTATTTAGGAGCGCTTAACCGGCATTTTGCAGGCGAAGAAGGCGCTAAAGAAATTGTAGAAGACATAGAAGGCAGGATTGCCGAAATGTTTCAGGAAACGCTCAATAAGCACAAAAGGCAGGTAATACTACCCGCCGATGTAGATAACATGATAGCCGTTATGGGGCACCCCGATGAGTTTGACGGCGGCGTGGCTCAAGAAAATCCCAAAGGCAACAGCGGTAATACCGATGATACCAAACAGGCTCCCCAATCGGGCAATACTGCCGGCGCTAACCCTCAGAGCGATGAAAAATACCGCCGTTTATACCGCAATCCCGATGAAAAAGTATTGGGAGGCGTTTGTTCAGGCATAAGCGCTTATTTTGGCATAAAAGACCCCATTTGGGTGCGCCTTGCCTTTTTGGCTGCCTTTTTCTTGTTTGGCTGGGGCGTATTGCTCTACATCATTCTTTGGGGAATAGTGCCCGAGGCTTCTACGGCTGCCCAAAAATTAGCAATGAAAGGCGAACCTATTAATGTAAGCAACCTCGAAAAAACCATACGCGAAGGGTTAGATGGGTTAAAAGCGCAGGTAGAAGATTTCAGCAAAAGCGAAAACGGTAAAAAAACCCGCTTTTTTTTTGAGCAGGCTACCACTGAGGCACAAAAAGCGCTACCCAAAGTACTATGGATAGCCTTTAAGGTAATGAAAGTGGCAGTGGCGGTAGTGGGGTTAATACTGCTGTTTAGCTTAGTAGTTTCGTTGCTTGGGTTGATAGTGGGTTTGTTTGCCACTTTCAAATTTTTACTTACCTTTATTTTTACCAATCCCATACCCGTAGTGCTGGGCATTGCAAGTTTAATTTTGCTTATTGGTATTCCTATTGTTGCCCTTACGTATTGGTTTATACGCAAGATATTTAAAATGAACTCCGATAACGATAAATGGGGAACCGGCGCAGCGGTTATCTGGACAGTTAGTTTGTTTGCCTTTATTTCTTTATCGGGCAGAACTTACAACAAAGAGTTTTCGCAACGTGCCAGCCTGCAACAGGTTATACCCATTACCCAGCCCACCGGCAATACGTTGGTTATTGACGACCTGCCCGATACACACCTCCAAAATGTGCGCACCAACAACCAAAACCGCGCACAAATGATGCTGCCTTTTGGCAACTGGGGTAAAACGGTTTTTGATTTCCAAAACAACGCCCTGTTTTTTGAAGACGTAAAACTTAATGTGGAAGCAAGCGATGACGACCGGTTTCACTTGGTAAAAACGCTCTCTGCCATTAGTGGCAACCCTAAAAGCGCTGAAAACCTTGCCCAACACATTGAATACGTTTTTGAACAAGACGACTCTACCCTGTTTTTTAACCCCTACTATTCAGCGCCTGCCGGCGATAAATGGCGCAATCAGCAGGTAAAACTTACCCTTAAAGTGCCCAAAGGTAAATCGGTATTTTTTGCAAACGGTGCCGAAAAAGTGATTTACGACGTAAAAAATACTACCAATACCTACGATGGCGATATGATAGGTAAACGCTGGGATATGTTGCCCGATGGACTTACCCTTGCCGATGCTCCTGCACCCGATGATAACCAAAATCCCGATAACCAAGACATAGGCATGGAGCCCTTAGAACCCACTGCGCCTATAGCGCCCGCTGAACCGGTAGCGCCCATACCCCCTGCCCAATCTGAAAACAACACCACCGAAACAACGGCGGGTAAAACAACCAAAAAATATGACTTTACCGATTTTGAACGCATAGAAATATCGGGCATGGCTAAGGTAACTGTTAAACAGGGTAAACAATATGCCGTTTCCGCAGACGGAAAAACCGATGTCCTTGATAAGTTAAACATTGACAAAAACGGCGAAACCCTCGAAATCAGCACCCATGCCACCCGATGGTGGAAATGGTTTAACCCCTCGGGCAACCAAGAGCGCATAGAGGTATTGATTACCCTGCCCAACTTAACCCATATAGAAGTAAACGGCTCCTGTCAGGCAAATATTTCGGGCTTTACCAAAGCCGATGATTTTACCATAGTTATCAGCGGCGTTTCGGAGGCAGTGGCAGAGGTAAACGCTAATAACCTAAATGCCGAAATAAGCGGAGCTTCCCAACTATCGCTAAACGGCAAAGCCAATGCCGCTCAGGTAGAGGTAAGCGGAGCATCGGAGTTAAAAGCCTACAATTTTGTGTGCAAAGAAATGACTGCCGATGTAAGCGGCGCAAGCCAAGCCCAAGTACACGTTACCGATAAACTGACCGCCGAAGCTGCCGGAGCCAGTTCGGTATATTATAAAGGTAATACCAAAAACGTACAGTCAGAGTCGGCAGGCGCTTCATCGGTAAAAGCGAAGGAATAGGGATTAGTGGTAAGTTATTAGTTATTAGTGGTAAGTTATTTCTTAGTACCAACTAATAACTAATAACTACAACGCTCCCTCAAAATCCAATAACCGTTGGCGTTTTTCGTCCGATAATGGGCGAGTAGTTTCGGTGGCGTAGTCATACACAACCAGCACAGTTTTGGCAGTAGCGGCTACTATGGTTTGTTCGCTTCTAATGGTGGTTATCACACAATCGAGCGTAAAACTTTTGTTGCCTATATGCGAGCAGCGCACATGCACTAAGGGAGCATCAGTTAAGAGCAGAGCCACCTTAAAATCAATTTGCGCACTTGCCAATATAAGCCCTTCGCTGTTCCAATCCCAACCTATGGCGTAGTGCAGGTAGTGGCTTCGGGCATGTTCAAGGTAAGTAAGGTAAACCGAGTTGTTTACATGGTTCATGGCATCTAAATCGCGCCAGCGTATTTCTATGGCTTTGCTGTATTTAAAGCGGTTGAGCTGCATAAATGGCGTAGTTAGCAGTTAATGTAATGGGTAAAACGGCTGCAAAGATAGTTTTTTTAGCAAAAACCATGTGCCGGTAAAGATTTTTAAACAAGGTGTAAAATATAACTACCTTTGGTTCGTCATTCAAAGGGTATGAAAGAATACCCCACGCTAAACAGTATGCCCATGACCGCCGAAAACAGAGCTTTTTCTGTTGCACAAACGGTAAAAGATTACAGCAAAAGGCTGATGGGATTTATACGCAAACAGGTAAACAACGAAGCCGATGCCGAAGACATCTTGCAAGATGTGTTTTACCAACTTGCCAACTATGCACAACCCATTGAACAACTTACGGCTTGGCTTTTTACCGTTGCCCGAAACAAAATTACCGACCGAAGGCGCAAAATTCAGCCCGATTTGACCGATTTTTCTACTGAATCAGACAATATGGAAGACGAGGATTTTGTGGGCGACTGGAAAGACCTGCTCTTAGCCCCCGATAATAACCCCGAAACCGACTTGCTCCGTTCTTTGTTTTGGGACGAGCTAAACGCCGCCCTAAACGAGCTGCCTGCCGCCCAAAGAGAGGTTTTTGTGCTAAACGAATTAGAAGACATTCCTTTTAAAACCATTGCCGAACAAACAGGCGAAACGGTAAATACCCTTCTCTCCCGAAAACGTTATGCCGTGCTGCACCTCCGAAAAAAACTTACTACCCTCCGAAACGAACTGCTAACCTATTAAAACCAATTTCCTATGAAAAGATATTTTTTGCCCAAAATTGCAGGATTCATTTTGCTGGGGCTGCTGTTTTTTGCACTTGTTACCGGTCTTACCATGTATTTGTGGAACGCCCTGCTGCCGCCCCTGTTTAACCTCAGCCCCGTTACCTTTTGGCAAGCTGCCGGTTTACTCATTTTAGCGCGCCTGCTGTTTGGCGGATTTGGCAGGGCAGGCGGTGGCAACCGCTGGAAAAACCACCCCAAAAACCAATACCTCCGCGAAAAATGGGAAAACATGACCCCCCAAGAAAGAGAACAGTTTAAACAACAGTGGCGGCAAAGGTGTAATTCATAACCACCCACGGCGCGTGCAATATGGGTGGTTTACCAATTGTTTTTGTATAAACCCCCGCAGTTGCAAAATAAATACGGTAAATTTTCAAAAGCCTTGTAAAAGAAGGGTTACACACCCCCTTTTTATGCAGCGCCAATTTGTTTTGCCCTAATAAACTCTCCCCTTCTTTGAAGATGGGCAGGGGGAAGAACAAATCGGCTATAGAGGAGAGGGGGTAAACAAATAAAGTTTTTTGGTAAAAAAGTGGATTTTGTTTTTACTCAAAAACATTTTGCAATAGCGTCATATATAGTAATGGTTTCGTCATCATATACACACTTAAATTTAGACATATCCGGGTTTTTAAGGTCAGTTTTATCGCCATACTGCTTAGGTCTGCCTCGTCCGCATTTCTTTTCTGCATCGTACAAATAGCGTAAATTTGCATCGCTTCGCAAACAGCAAACTACCTGTAACGGAGATTTTTGCAAAATGGGTTCAATAAACTCTTTCTTTGCAAAAAAGGCATCTACTACCAAATAAGCGCTAATGCTTTTCAGATGCGCTACATTCCAAAGAATTACCGAGGCATAATGTATCAGTAAGCTAATGTCTTTTGCTTGCCGCTCTTCGTAGCCGATGCCGACTACAACGATGCCGATGCCTGCGCCATACAAGGTTGCACTATAAAAATGCACCGGCTGCCGCCATTACCTACTACTATCTATCATTTACCAAAACTACCTCTAATCGGGCAGCCAAAGCAGACAGCCACAATCCGCTTCTGTCGGGTGTCTGATAATGCAAATCACAAATAACACAAACACTGCGCACATAAAACAGCACATCACAACCAATAGGTAATTCAGCTACTCCAATCGCTACCTCAAATAAGCAATTTGCCCTAACTTTGCCCCCATGAAACCACCTCGTCTGCCTATATTGCTTTGGCTGGGTTTGCTGTTGGCTTTTAGCGGCAGCTCTTTGTATGCACAGCAAACGCTGATAGGCACACTGCCGGCGGTTATCAATGAATCATCGGGGTTAGAAACCTATGCGCCCAATGCTGCTATGTTATGGTCGCACAACGACAGCGGAGGACAGCCGCATCTCTACCTCTTTAATACTACCAACGGGCAACTGATACATACGCTACAAGTTACCAATTTCCCCAACATAGACTGGGAAGACCTTGCACATGATGAAGAGGGCAATATGTTTGTAGGCGATTTTGGCAACAATGCCAATAATCGTACCGACCTCAACATACTCAAAGTTAATGTAAACGGGTTGCCCGAAACCGCCGCTGCCAGTCCCATCTATTTTAATTACCCCGACCAAACAGCCTTTCCGCCGCCGCCTACCGCCCGAAACTTTGATATGGAGGCAATGATTTACCACAACAACTCGCTATACCTGTTTTCTAAAAATATCCTCAATTTTAGCGTTGTAGGCAGCGGTTTTACCAAACTCTATCAACTACCCGCCGTACCGGGCACTTACACCGCGCAGTTAATAGACAGTCTTTACACCTTTTTTCCTGTTACTGCTGCCGATATTGCGCCATCGGGAAAAGCGGTGGCGCTGCTTTGTTATTCCCGATTGTATATCCTGCACAGCTTTTCGGGCAATAATTTCTTTAACGGCTTGCAGCAAATGTATGGCATTACCCCGCTTTTTCCGCCCAAACAAACCGAAGCTGTGGTATTTAAAGATTGTTCATCGGTATATATTACTGCCGAAGATGGTGACCTGCTGGTTTATAATTTTGCCGCAGATTTTCCGCCACCGGTAGCTCTGGTGGCTTCAGGTTCTGTTACCATTTGTGCCGGCGATACTGCTCAGTTATTTGCCTCGGGCGGAAACAGTTACACATGGCAACCAAGCGCCGGTTTAAATAATCCTTACTCTCCCACTCCGCTTGTTAGCCCTGCCGCTACTACCACCTACACCCTCACTGCCTATAACCAAATAGGCTGTGCCGATACCAAACAGGTTACCGTAACCGTAGAAAACTGCCCGCTTGCTACCACTCCCGCTGTAAAACTATGGTTAGAAGGGGCATACAACCCCAGTGCCGGAAGCATGTCGGCGCACTTAAATACAGCCCAGCTTTTACCCCTAACCCAGCCGTTTAACCGCCCCCCGTGGCATTATGCCGGCGCTGAGGGCATAGCTTCGCCCTATGTTTTACCCGTTAACATAGTAGATTGGGTATTGGTAGAGGTGCGCCATGCCACTACTCAGCAAGTAGTAGAACGGCGGGCAGCCCTGCTTCGGACAGACGGATTTATTATGGATATTAACCAAGTTTTGCAACCCAATACCACAGAGCCTAAATTGTTTTTATACGGCTTAATCAGCAACCAGCCTTACCTAATTTCTGTTAAAACCCGAAACCACATAACTGCCATAACTGCTAACCCTACACTTATTGACAATACATCGGTTTTTAATTTTACCCAGCCTGCCAATGTACTTGCCGCTAACCAACATCTCAAACAAATGGGCACCAACTATGCCCTTTGCACCGGCGATGCCAATGTGGACGGCATCATCTCCTTTGCCGATTTTAACCGGTTTATTGCCGCATCGGGCGCATCGGGCATTTATTCCGATTTGGATTTCAATTTTGACGGTATGGTAAATCTTGCCGATTTTAACATCTATCAAACCAACCTTAGCCGCATAGGCGTGCCGGTTATTAGAGAGTAACCGTTTTCCGTTTTTTTACCTCTTTTAAGTACCCGTTTATTGCTCAAAATTACTTGCTTTTATGCTCAGAAAAATAATGCTTACTGTTGTAGTGGTTTTTGTAGTGGTTGCCCTTGCAGGCGCTTTTTGGGTGTATAGAGCAGTGTATGCGCCCAATGTAACTGCTCCGCCCGAAGGCGAAAAATATCACCAAGTTTATATCCGTACCGGTTGGGGATATGAACAGGTGTTGCAAATGCTGACAGAAAAAAACATCATCATCAATAAAACAGGATTTGATAAAATAGCCCGACAAATGAACTACCCCCAAAAAGTGTATCCGGGCAGGTATTTGGTGGAGGGCGGCATGAGCAACAGAGCGCTGGCGCTTTTATTGCGCTCCGGTAAACAAACGCCCTACGATATAGCCATTCACAACATCAGAACTAAGCCCGATTTAGTACAGCTTATTTGCTCTAAATTAGAAACCGACTCCATAGAGCTAACCCGAATGTTGAACGATACTGCCTATCTTGCACAGCACAATCTTACCCCGCAAAACGTAATAGGCATGTTTATTGCCGATACCTACCGGTTTAACTGGAACACCGATGCCGAAACTTTTTTTAAACGCATGAAACGAGAGTACGATAATTTTTGGACAGATGAGCGCATACAAAAAGCCCGATTAAACGGCTTAACCCCTTTTGAAGCCATTACCCTTGCCTCCATAGTAGAAGAAGAAACCGCCCAAAACGATGAAATGAACCAAATAGCCGGCGTTTACTATAAC
This sequence comes from Bacteroidetes bacterium UBA2322, assembly GCA_002345145.1. GTDB lineage: Bacteria > Bacteroidota > Bacteroidia > Chitinophagales > UBA2359 > UBA2359. Next base: position 32,860 of record DDVC01000017.1, on the reverse strand, counting down.
CGCCTAAGCGCAAATATGCCCCTGCAAGCCGACCCAACGGTGAAATTTGCCGTTGGCGATTTTTCTCTTAAACGCATCTTAACAGAGCATCTTGCCATAGAATCGCCTTACAATACCTATAAATATACCGGATTGCCGCCGGGTCCTATACGCATACCCTCTTTAACTGCCCTGCAAGCCGTACTCAACCCAACAGAGCACAGCTACCTCTACTTTTGTGCCAAAGAAGATTTTTCGGGCTATCATAATTTTGCCGTTACCTACGAAGAACACCTCATCAATGCCCGAAAATACCGCGATGAGCTGAACAGGAGGAATATAAAGTAAAAACCCAGCCGATGCCCCTTTGCTAAAAAGCACACAAAAACGCCCGCTAATGCGCAGGGCTTAGCGGGCGTTTTTACAAAATGTAGTTGTATGCTTTAGTCAATCCACATGAAAAACTTGGGATTATCTACATACTTGCTGATGTCTTCATCAATCATGCCAATAAGCAACATAACCCAGTCAACAAAAGCAACAATACCACAACCACCGGCGGTAAGAATGTAAGCGCCTTAGTGCCTAAGTAAAAACGGTGAATACCTAAATAACCCAAGAACCAAGCCAAAATAAAAGCAACTACTGCATTTTTTTCACCGGCTACTTTGGTGGCGTTGGCATCAGTTCCAAATACGGGTGCGGTAACCGCAAAATCAACACCGGCAGCATTTACCTCTTCGCTGCTGCTTATAAGTTGATCAATCTGTGCATCGTCAATTTTGTACTGGGCTGTGCCTGCAAAAGCTACAGAAGCGCTGAAAATGCACAAGGCAAAAAATAAAATGAACTGTTTCATATTACGGTTTTTAGTGAAAAAAGAAATGACTTTTACCGGCGCAAAGGAAAGCAAAAAAACCGAAATGCACGCCAAACCTTGCATTTTTTTTTCGGGTAGTAGCAGATGTCTTTGTAAGTAGCCTTGTTTTATAAAAATTCTTTGAGCGAAACGGGCTGCTCATAATTTACCGGAATTTTAAACTCTAATTCCAGCACTTTTACCGTTACGGTGCCATTAAGGCGCATAGGTATTTTTTTGTTGTTAAACATGGTAAGCGCTCCGTCTAACAGCAAATTAGCGCTAAGGTCTTTGGGGTTAATGTTAATGTTAATGGGCACTTTAAAGCCCTGAGAAGCAGGCACTTTAATATCAATGCTTTGCTGCACATTTGCTGCTTTTTTACCATCGAGCAGCAAGTTTAAATCAGTACTCGTAAGTTGAATGCCAAATGGGTTGGGGTTGTTAAAAACAGCATCGGCAGTAAGGGTTACTACGCCTTTTTTAAGCGAGTTAAATTTAAGGTTTATCAATTCTTTAAATTCGGGTTGCTTGGGGGCATCGCAGGCGGTTATGCTCCACAACAGAGCAAACATAACAAGAGCAGGAAATAATGTTTTCACGGCAATACAAGCTATTTAATGAGGAAATAGAAGGCGTAAAGATAGAAAAAAATGGTCAATGTAATGAGTTAAAACCTTGGGTGAAACTGAATCAGGGTATCGCGCACATACTGGGTATCGGCTTTGGCATAAATTTCGGTAGTAGTAATAGATTCATGCCCCAGCATATCTTGAATAAAGCGCAAATCGGCGCCGCCTTCAAATAAGTGCGTGGCAAAAGAATGTCGGAAAGTATGCGGACTCACTTTTTTTTGTATATCGGCAGCAGCAGCAAGTTGTTTAATGGCGGTAAAAACCGATACCCGGCTCAGTTTGCCCCCTCTTTGGTTCAGAAAAACAATATCTTGGGCATTTTCTAATATGGGTTGTTTACTGCGCACTTCGTTCAGGTAAATGTTTAAGTGTTTAACGGCGGTGGGGTTAATGGGAGCAAGTCGTTCTTTTTTACCTTTCCCTTCTATACGCACAAACCCCAATTGGGGGTAGTAGTGCGAAATTTTAAGCTCTGTAAGCTCCGATACACGCAAACCACACCCATACAGCACCTCTACAATAGCTTTTGTGCGCACGCCATCGGGCTTGCTTAGGTCAATGGCGGCTATCATAGCCTCAATTTCGGTTAAGCTAAGCACAGCCGGCACCTTTTGGGTTATTCGGGGCGCTTCAAGCAGTTCCGAAGGATTTTGGGTTAACATGCCTTCAATAATAAGGTAACGAAAAAAAGTTTTTATGCCCGATGTGATGCGCGCCCTTGATGCGGTAGCAATACCCAAATGGGCAAGATAGTCTAAAAAAAGGGTTAAATGTTGCAGCGTTATATCGGGCAAATTTACATCGGGATAATCGGTGGTTAAAAATCGGGTTAGTTTATCCACATCGCTCATGTAAGCATCTATTGAATTGCCCGAAAAAGAGCGCTCCAGCAGCAAAAAAGCTTTAAATCCTTTTAATTGAGCGGTTAAATGTAGCATGGCATTTTGTTCGCAAACCCTGCAAGGCAGAAAAAACCCAAAAATAACCAATAACAACGGCAAACGGTTTATCTTTACTGCTTGCTAACCCAAAAACAGGGGCGGGTAATGTATAAAACCTATCCAACCTTTGGTTTGTTTTGGGTAAACAGTAAACTAACTCCGGCAGTTGGCTGCACAAACCACTCACTTTACAACTTATACCTCACCGTGAACAAGAAAAAAATTATTAACGACCCGGTGTATGGCTTTCTGAGCATAGCCTACGACACGGTTTATGATATAATAGAACACCCTTATTTTCAGCGCTTGCGCTATATTCAGCAATTAGGGTTAAGCTCCTTAGTTTACCCGGGCGCGCTGCATACCCGTTTTCACCATGCCTTAGGCGCTACCCACCTGATGAAACAAGCCCTTGAAACCCTAATGGCAAAAGATGTAGATATATCTACCCAAGAAGCCAAAGCCGTAACCCTTGCCATTTTGCTGCACGATATAGGACACGGACCTTTTTCGCACGCATTAGAGCATAGTTTAGTAAATATAGGGCACGAAACCCTATCGCTGCTGTTTATGCAAAAACTAAACGAGGAGTTTAACGGTAAACTAACCTTAGCCATTCAAATTTTTAAGGGCGAACACCCCAAAAACTACCTGCATGAATTAGTATCGAGCCAGTTGGATATGGACCGATTAGACTACCTAAACCGCGACAGCTTTTTTACCGGCGTACAGGAAGGCATTATTGGGTTTGACCGAATTATAAAAATGCTCGACGTGCGCAACAATCAGTTAGTGGTAGAATATAAAGGCATTTACTCCGTTGAACAGTTTTTAATAGCCCGCCGCCTTATGTATTGGCAGGTTTACCTACATAAAACCGTGCTTTGTGCCGAAGTGCTGTTAGTAAAAATACTGCAACGCGCCAAAGAATTAGCCATGCAAGGCACGCCCTTGTTTGCACCGCCGGCGCTGAAATTATTTTTGGAAAACCAATTCACCCTAACCGATTTTGAACAAAATCCTGATGTTTTTACCGCCTTTGCCACCCTGGGCGATGCCGAAATAATAACCGCCATTAAAGCATGGCAAACTAACCCCGATTTTATTTTGAGCCGCCTTTGCTACAGCCTCATAAACCGAAAACTGCCCAAAATTCACCTCAATAAAACCGAATTTGACCCCAACCATGTTGCCGATTTAAGGCATAAAGTAAAACAACTTTACCGCCTGCAAACCGATGCTGAAACCCATTATTTTGTGTTTCATAACACTACCAGCAACAGCGCCTACTCTTATGAAGGCAGCCAAATTAATATCCTGTACCGAAACGGCGTGGTAAAAAATGTGGTAGAAGCCTCTGATTACTCCAATTTGCAGAGCCTTGCCGCACCGGTTGTTAAGTATTATTTATGCCACCCCAAAGAACTGGCTTAGGTAAAGTAGTGGGTATTTTTGCCCATACCATTCACTGTTACGCAAAAATCAACTAATTTTGCACCAAAATTGCCTGCTATGTTTACACTTAACAAAACCTTGTTCTTCTTGTTGGCAGCCGCCATAGTTGCCATATCTGCCGCCTGCAATAAAACCGCAGTAAAAAACAATGCTGCTAATACACCCGATGCTAAGGGTTATTTATACTTTGGCAGCAAAATAACCGACCAAGGTGTAACCCCACTTACCGATGTACTCAACAAAATGGAAGCTGAAAACCTAACCGAACTGCCCGCCAAAGTAAGCGGAACCGTAACCGGTGTTTGCCAAGTTAAAGGCTGCTGGATGACCCTGCAAACCCCCAGCGGCTCCGACATGCGCGTGTCTTTTAAAGACTATGGCTTTTTTATGCCCAAAGATATCAGTGGTAAAACAGTAATTATTGAAGGTAAAGCGCAAAAAGTAACCACCTCTGTAGATGACCTTCGGCATTATGCCGAAGATGCCGGTAAATCGGCAGACGAAATTGCCCAAATTACCCAGCCCGAAGTAGAAATAACTTTTGTTGCAGACGGCGTAATTTTAAAATAACGCACTTTTTTTTTGACACAACGCTTGCATTTTTTAAAAATAGCCGTACCTTTGCACCGCAATTGAAAAAGCTGGCCAGATTCCGTAGCTCAGTTGGTAGAGCACATCCCTTTTAAGGATGGGGTCCTGGGTTCGAGCCCCAGCGGAATCACCTAAAAAATTACCACGTCAAACAACCCGCAATTGTTAGTGTGTATTTTGCCCCAAAGCCCACATTTATCCTATTAAGGTTTAAATGTGGGCTTTTTATTTAACTTCTAACATATTGAACCACTAAATAAACGCTACAAATATGGCTAAACATAAATCAAACAAAAAAAAACAACAAGGCGCTCCTCAACTTACCATGAACAACTATGTTAAAACAAAAGCCGCTAAACTGCCTTGGGGAAAATGTTATATTACCGAAACATGGAAAGAGGTAGGCATGGCAAATGTCCTTATGGTAAGACAAATGGGGGGAAGCAAGTTACTAGTAGGGTTTTACTTGATAGACATATTTTGCCTTGGTGTAAAAGATACTTATTGTAAATGGCGGCTTGAAGAAGATGAATTGCAAGAATGGCTAACTTATTTACAAGAGCACGACCAAGCGATGGTTGAAAAATCGCCCGATTTACTGCAAAATATCATCTACGGCGCCGTAGAATATGCCGAAAGTATTGGCATAAGCCCACACAAGGATTTTAGTATTACTGAATATATATTAGACCCTGCCGATGAAATACCTTTTATAGAAATTGAGTTTGGTAAAGAAGGTAAACCTTTCTATTACGCAGGTCCGCATGATAACGCCCAACTTATTATAGAAAAACTGACCAAAAAATTGGGTCCAGATAATTTTCACGCTGTTATACCGATAGGAAACATAATGGACGATGACGACGACTACTACTACGATGATGATGATAATGATGATGATAATGACATAGAGGATATAGACAACATTGATGTAACCAACCAACCTAAAGACTAAGGAAAATAGCGCTTAGATTGATACAAATTAGTATCAGTCAATTAAATAGTAGCGGATAAATGCAGATAAAGACAAAATGCAACATGTTTGCCACTTCTATTTATATTAACCCAACCCTTGTTTAAACGCAAAGGTAGCAAAGCCTTTGCGGGAAATGATACAAATTAGTCTGCAAACATGCAATAAACATGAATGGTATGCAGTACCAAGCAGATACAACCGTCTTTTAGCTGGTAATGTTTACCTAACAAAGTATCGGGGGGGGTAACACAAACTAAAAATATTGCCCTATATTTACCCCGTTTTATACCCCCACAAGTACACAAACATACACATGAGCGGATTATTGCTGGAAGTAAACCAATTAGAAACCCACTTTAAAACCGAAGAGGGTTTGGTAAAAGCCGTAGATAAAGTTAGTTTTACCCTAAACCGAGGCGAAACCATAGGCATAGTAGGCGAGTCGGGGTCGGGCAAATCGGTAACGGCATTATCAGTTATGGGGTTAATACCCAATCCGCCCGGCAAAGTGGTAGGTGGCGAAATTTGGTTTCACAATAAGCAAAACCAACGCATTGACCTGGCAAAACTGCCCGAAGAAGAACTTCGAAAATACAGAGGCAACGAAATAGCCATGATTTTTCAGGAGCCCATGACCTCGCTCAACCCCGTTTTTACCTGCGGCAGCCAAGTTACCGAAGCCATTTTGCTCCACCAAAAAACTACCCCCCAGCAAGCAAAAGCGCTTACCCTTGATCTCTTCAGAAAAGTGCAACTGCCCACCCCCGAGCGCATTTTTGATGCCTACCCGCACCAGCTTTCGGGCGGACAAAAACAGCGGGTAATGATTGCTATGGCTATGAGCTGCAACCCCAGCATACTCATTGCCGATGAACCTACCACCGCCCTTGACGTAACAGTACAAAAAACCATATTGGAACTGATGGAACATCTCAAAAAAGAGATTGATTCCAGCATTATGTTCATTACCCACGACCTTGGGGTAATAGCCGAAATTGCCGACCGCGTAGTGGTGATGTTTAAAGGTAAAATTGTAGAACAAGGCTTGGTTGCCGATATTTTTTCAAACCCTCAGCACCCCTACACCAAAGGTTTGCTTGCCTGCCGCCCCCCGTTGGGTAAACGGCTGCGAAAACTGCCCATTGTTGATGATTTCATGCAAATAGATGCACAGGGAAATTTATTGGAAAAATCAGTATCGGTAACCGAAATGATTAGCAGGGTAGAAATTAAACCCGAAGAAACAAAAAACCGATGGGAACAACTCAGCAAACAAACGCCCTTACTGGAAGTAAAAAACCTAAAAACCTACTTTCCGTCTAAAAGAAACATTTTTGGCAAAACCTTAGAATGGGTAAAAGCCGTTGACGATGTAAGTTTTAACGTTTACCCGGGCGAAACACTGGGTTTGGTAGGCGAATCGGGCTGTGGGAAAACCACCTTAGGCAGAACCATTTTGCGCCTTGCCCCGGCACATGAAGGGAGCATACTTTACAAGGGTAAAGCCATACTAGACCTGCCCGAAACCGAACTGAAAGAGCTGCGAAAAGAAATGCAAATCATTTTCCAAGACCCCTACTCCTCGCTCAACCCCCGATTAACCATAGGCAGCGCCATTATAGAACCTATGCAGGTTCATGGTATTTATAATAACGATAAAGAACGAAAAGACCGCGTAATAGAACTGCTCGAAACCTGCAACATGCAAGCCGCCCATTTTAACCGCTATCCGCACGAGTTTTCGGGCGGGCAAAGGCAGCGCATTTGTATAGCCCGTGCTTTGGCGCTCAACCCGCAGTTTATTATTTGCGATGAATCGGTATCGGCGCTCGATGTATCTATTCAGGCACAAGTACTCAACCTCCTCATCGATTTGCGTACCAAGTTTGGGTTTACCTACATCTTTATTTCGCACGACCTAAGCGTGGTAAAATTTATGAGCGACCGCATGGTGGTAATGAACAGAGGTAAAATAGAGGAAATGGGGCTTGCCGATGATATTTACAATAATCCGCAGCACGAATATACCCAAAAACTAATTGCCGCTATTCCAAAAGGAGTGGTAAAAAGCCGGTCTGCTCTTTAACTCACCCTATTTTGCGCAAATATAACCATTGCCAAAGCATACCCGTTTTAAACACTATCACCAAAATGGCTATCAGCAAAAAAAAATCGGATAGACATTAAACCCCAACCACCCTTTTTTGTCTTATTACACGTTAAAAAGAGCTAAAACTAAAAATTTAGTTGGCACATTAACGCTGTATATGCAGGGTATTTGTAACTTTGTGTAAACAAAATTTTAAACTGTACTAACTTAGTAATTGTTTTAACAAAAACACTTCATTTTATGAAAAATTTACTCTTCATTCTTGCTCTGTTTGCCTTTACCGGCTCTGCCGTGTTTGCCCAAGCCGATATGATGAAAAACGGCGCTTCTTACATTTTAGACGAAAACGGCAACTTAGTGGAAACCACTAAGCCTATTTTGAACTTTGAAAAAGAAACGCACGATTTTGGCGAACTTCCCGAAGGACCGCAGGCTACCTTTGAGTTCAAATTTACCAATGATGGTAAAGAAGACCTCATAATTTCTGATGTTAAAGCCTCTTGCGGTTGCACTACTCCCGTTTGGCCCCGCGACCCCGTTAAACCCGGCGAAACCGCTGTAATTGCTGCCACTTACAACACCAGCAAGCGCCTTGGTCCGTTTAACAAAGCCATTACCATTACCTCTAATGCACATGAACCTACCAAAAGATTATACATTAAGGGTAACGTGTTGCAAGGCGAAGTAGCCCCCAAAGATGAAACCACGCCGGTAAGAACGCAATCAATTGTAAACGACGCATCGGGCAATAACTAAGTAAAACAACTTCAATAAATTACCCGTATTACGGCATCAACCCCCGACATCTGATACCCATTCAGTGTCGGGGGTTGTTCTTTTGGGTTGTTGGTATGTAGGATACAGCAACAATTTGGGAGGTTTCATTTGGTTTTATGAAATTTTTAATTTCCCTTCGGTGTTATAAGTAGCAAAAGGGCAACCTATTGGGTTGTTTTGTAGTTTATGTAGTAATATTCGGTTCTAAAAATCAAAATCAAACATATTATGCAGCAACACCAAAAATTGGTTCTTTTTATCTTATCGTTTCGTACACAACTATTGTTTGCACTTATTGGTATGACGGCATTTGCCTTTAGCAGCCGCAGTTTTGCCCAATCGGTTTACAGCCATAAAGGTTATGACTGGGAGGCACAACCCACCTTATACTCGCTTACAGACGAAGAAAGCAAATCGGCAGCCGTTATTGTTAAAGATATACGCACAATAGAGTTTGCCTATGATGATACCCTTGGTATGCTTATGCTCTACGAAACCAACCACAAAATTGTGCGGGTAAACGATGATGCCGGCGTAGAAGAATATAATAAGGTTTATGTGCCTATGGTAAACGTGTTGGGATTTGAAGAACTGAAAGCCCGCGCCATAACCCCTGCCGGCAAAGTAGTAGAACTAAACAAAAATAATATTAAAGAGATAAAAGATGTGGAAGAGTATGGCAGCTTTAAAATTTTTGCCATAGAAGGCGTAGAAAAGGGAGGCGAAATAGAGTATTTATATACCATTAAATCAGCAGTATCTAACCCCTACGGCAGAGAAATGATACAAACCGATGTGTTGGTAAAAGAAGTGCAAATTACCATTATATCGCCCGATAACTTAGTATTTGAAGCCCAATCTTACAATGGTTTTCCCGATCTTGAATTAGAACGAACCGACAGCACCCGCATTTTACAAGCCACAGCCACCAATATACCCGCCCTACTTACCGAAGAATACAGCGCCTACCGTGCCAATTTAATGCGGGTGGACTATAAGGTAAGCTACAACCTTGCCTCACAAAATGAGGTAAAAAGGCTCTACTCATGGGAAGAAGCCAGCGAAAATTTTGCAAACCTGCTCTATGACTACACTCCCGATGAGCAAAAAACAGTAAAAGCACAATTAGCTAAACTGAAACTTAAAAAACTCAAAACCCCGCAAAAAGTAATAGCTATTGAGCAATTTATAAAAACCACCATATCCGTAGAAGAAGGCTCCGGTCCCGATTATACCGAAGTAGGACGCATTTTGGTAAACCGTTATGCCAGCGAGCTGGGCATTGCGCGCGTATTTGCCGCATTTTTTAAAGAAGCCGGTATAGACCATAACTTAGTTATTACCTCTGACAGGTTCAAATCAAGGTTTGACGATGAATTTGAAAGCTGGAACAATTTTACCGATATTATCTTTCACATTGCCGCTACCGATAAATACGTAGCGCCCGGTATGCCCCAATTCAGATACGGGGCAGCTCCTTACCAACTTGCCAACAACTACGGCTTGTTTATTACCGAAGCCAAAAAAGCCGCCGAGGTAAAGTGGATTCCTATGCCCAATGCAGAGTACAGCACCAATAACATTACCGCCAACATAACCTTTGATAAAGGTTTTATGCCTACGGTAAAAGTTAAACACGGCTGGACAGGTTACCGCGGCGCTGAGTACCGAATGATTACCCAATTCAGAAAAGAAGTATTTGTGCAGGCAGTTACCCTATCGGGCATGGAAGATGCCAAACAAACCAATGTGCAACTATTTAACGAAGACCTTCAAAACTCGGCTTATCCCGATAAAGAGTTTTACATTACCAGCCAAATGGTAGTACCCTCGCTTACCGAAAAAGCCGGAAAAAACTGGCTATTTAAATTGGGAAATATCATAGGCCCGCAGGTAGAACTTTATCAACAACATGAGCGGCAAAACGATATTGACATGGAATATCCGGTTTACTACCGCCGCACCATTCAGTTTACCGTGCCCGATGGTTATACGGTTAAAGGGTTAGAAACTGCCATTATTGACCATTTTGTAGAACAAGATGGCGTAAAAACGCAGCGTTTTGTGTCGGGGTATCAGGTAAATGGCAAAGAAGTTACCATTACCGCCGATGAGTACTACCAAACTTGCAGCCTGCCGCGCACCATGTACGAACCGTTTAGAAAGGTAATTAACGCCGCCGCCGATTTTAATAAAGTGGTACTGGTTTTTGAAAAAGAGTAAACCTTGTGTACTATATGCCTTCTAAACTATCCAATTCTGCCAACATTATTAACCCATGAGCCCTGCTGCCCATATTACTACCTCCGCCGTAGCCCAAAAACGCTACTTGCAGCAGTACTACAAGCTGCACGCCTATATTTACGACCTTACCCGATGGGCTTTTTTGTTTGGCAGAAAAAAAGTGTTAAAAAGTATTCCCCTTTTACCGCACAACAGCATCAACATAGCCGAAATTGGCTGCGGCACAGGTTTTAACCTGCAACAACTTGCCACCCTATACCCCAGTGCTACCATTACCGGCATTGACATATCGGCACATATGCTGCGGCAGGCTGCCAAAAAACTTGCCCATACGCCCAATATCCGGCTGTTAGAGCAGCAATATGGCAAACAAACACCCCTTACCCACCCAGCTCACCTTGTTTTGTTTTCCTACTCATTAAGTATGATTAACCCGCAATGGCAGGAAGTGCTGGAGCAAGCCTTTGCCGACCTTGCTCCCGATGGTTACATAGCTGTTGTTGATTTTCATGCAAGCTCATCGGGCTGGTTTAACCAATGGCTGCAATTGCATAATGTACGCATTGGCGGGCATTTATGGCATGCACTTCACCAACTGCTTACCCCTATACATGCCCAAATTTATACCGCTTATGGCGGTGTGTGGCAGTACTTTGTTTTTGTGGGTAAAAAAAAGTAGGTTTACTCCGTTTGCCGGCATAAACCAATTGGGTTTATCCTGCTCTAAATCTTCATCTTCGCACTTCCATTCACTCAATAACACCTTAATAACTTATGTTGCGTTTTTTTGTATTTTTTATCGTATTGGTTTTGGCGCTCGCATCGGCATGCTCTAAAAACCATCAAACTACCCAAACCAAAGATAAAGCTGAAACCGGCTGCATTGACCCTGCAAAAATTAACCCCAATGCCCCCTGTACCATGAATTATGCTCCTGTTTGCGGCTGCGATGGCAAAACATATAGCAATAAATGTGTTGCCGAAAACAGCGGTCTAACCCGATATGTATCCGGTGAATGTAAAACCTCAAAGAGCGACTGTATAGACCCGACAAAAATTAACCCTAATGCTCCCTGCACCAAAGAATACATGCCCGTTTGCGGCTGCGATGGTAAAACATACAGCAATAAATGTGTAGCCAAAAACAACGGCGTAACCCGATATGTACCCGGAGAATGTAAAGCCAAAAAAGATTGCATTGACCCTAACAAAATCAACCCCGATGCGGTATGCCCTGCCCTTTACAACCCTGTTTGCGGGTGCGATGGCAAAACATACAGCAATAGCTGCGAAGCCGATAACAAAGGCGTTACCGCCTATAAACCCGGCGAGTGCCCATCAAAAAAATAGGTTAAATAGTCCAACAGTTGTGAATAACTGCCACCAAATACCACTGCCCGTTATGCTGCTCAAAGGCAAGGGTTAAACTGCCCCAGTCCATACCGCCATAATCGGGGTGCTTACCACTTTGGTAATATTCTACCATTTGTGCATTGGCATATACTTCTGTACGGTTATTGAGTGAGTTGCCGGTTCCTATAATTTGGTTAAAGCCAATACTATCAGATTGGTTAAGATAGTCTTTATCGGTAATAAATTTTTTTCGGTAATCGGAAAAACTGAGCCGTATAGGGTCGCCACTGCCGTCATACTCTCCCCACAAAAACAATTGTTTATTGGTAGCCAGGGCAGCTACCTCGTTGGCAGTAAACACTCTGTCTTTATCGGGCTGCACATAGGCATATGGCGAAAACCTAACGCCTTTTACCTGATGCACCAGCGTTGCTAATTGTTGTGTTTGGTTATTGGTGAGCAGGGTAAGTGCCTCATTGGCGCGTTCCAATACCTCTTTTTGCACCGCTGCACTATCGGGTGGTGATGGGGTGGTTTGGTTTTGGCTTACAGTGGGCTCATTGTTAGCCTGTGTCGGTGCATCGGGCTTATTATTGGGCAGGGTGCAGCCGGTTGCCAGCCAGCCCAGCCACAACACCGCAATAAATTGACCAATTGACTTGTGAAACATGAATAAATATGTTGTTTAAAAATTGTATAAAACCAACAATGACAATTTTTGGTTACAAAACGTCACTTATTGTCTTGCCGGTAATAGGTAGGCTGCCCGGTCTGCCTTTTTCTTAATCTACCTTTATGTTTCGCTGGGTAAGTAAATCCTCTCTGGTAACGCCTTTAATTTCCAGAATAAAATCAGCGCCATAAGCCATAGAGGGCGTTTGGAAGCCCGTAGGCGCATCGCCACAAAGTACTTTTTCTACAATAGCCATAGCGGTAAGAGCCGTAAGTGTATAACCCTCGGGTCCGGTAAGTCGGGCGGTGGCAGTATTACCTTTTTCGTCTTGCACTTGCCCCCAAACAAGGCTTTTGGCTTTTTGGCGTTGTTGGGCAGAGGGTCCGGCAGGTAAATTGTCTATTCGGGCTTGTAGAAAGCGCTGCACAAAATTGCTTTTTACCAACCACTGCAAGCTTTGAAGCAGTTGCATACCACGCAGCATAGTATTGTTTACCGCCATAAATACCTCTATATTAGGAATACCGGTACTGTGGTAAGCGGTAGAAACATCGCCCCAAGGTATGGTAACGGTTTGCATCATTTTACCGCCAAAGTCTATATAAGCGGTTTTAAAAGCATCGGGCACGGGGGTAATTTTACCGTTTAACCTAACCGCGCCGCCTTTGCCCATATTTAGGAGCATGGTAGTAGCCGTGCCATGCGAAACACCGCCTCCCAACCCTGCAAAAGCAAGGGTTAAATGGGTAGCAGTAGGCAATTGTTTTTTAAGATAGGCAGCCAAACAATCGGTAGGCACTACATCAAAACCGGTACCGGGCATTGCCATTATGCCGGATTCTTTAATAGCATTATTTCTGGCGGCAATCATTTCAAAAACCGGTATTTCGCCGGTAATGTCTAAATAATGTGTACCAAATTTCATGCAGGCTTCCAACATGGGTAGAGCAGTATGTACAAAGGGTCCGGCACAGTGCATTACCACATCTGCCATGAGTACGGCATCAGAAAGAGCTTCCTTGTTGTTTAAATCAACCACCATATAAGGCAACCCATACAAGGCTGCAACCTCTTGTATAGCGGCTTTGTTTCTGCCTGCCACAATGGGTTTGTAACCTTTGGCTACTGCCAGCTCGGTAATAAGCCTGCCGGTATAACCATTGGCTCCGTATATCATCAGGTGGTTTCGCTTCGTATTAGTCATGATAATGGGTTTTGTTTGTTAGTAGCAATGGGGGGTAAAGATATTACGCTTTACCTAAGTTTACATGCTTTTAGGGATAGTTATAGTGTAAATAGGGGTTACAAATTTTGTGCAGGTGCATTGTTACTCGCTCCCGATGGATTAATAAGCAAGGTTTGTATAGGAAAAGGAATATGAATACCCTCTTCTCTGAAACGTTCTACCAACCGTTTGTTTAAATCTAAGGTCATTTCGTAGGCGTGGCTGTTGTCGGCAGCCCAAGCCCACGCGCGCAGTCTGATGAAATAATCGTCTAACCTTACCACTTTTACCATTACCGGATGCTTGCCTGCTTGTTTATCCTCTTGCTTTCGGTTATCTATGCAGTAGGGGTGGTTAAACACCTCCTCTTGCATAACGGCAATAGCTTTATCCAAATCGGTATCATAAGCTACGTTAATTTCAATGAACTTACAAATTTTAAGATCATTCAGGTTAGAATTCAAAATAACCTTTGAGTTGATGATGGAGTTGGGCACTACTATGCGGCGGTTTTCCTGATTGCGCAATACCGTATGCCGCAGGGTAATATCTTCTACCACGCCAAAGGTAGTATCATCTATGGTGAGGTGGTCTTTAACACTAAACGGGCGGAAAATAACAATAAATAAACCACTCACTATGTTTGCTAAAGCTGCCTGCGAAGCAAAACCTACTACCACCGCCAAAATACCGGCACCCGCAAGCAGCGATTTGGAAATAGCTCGTAGCTCCGGTATAGACCACACAGCTATGCTAAACCCGAAAATATAAATCATTGCCCGCCCAAAGTGTTTTAAAAAAACGTAGTTGGTGGGGTCGTTTTGGAGTTTTTTGACAGAACTGTTGATAATTTGGTTAAACAATTTATCAAACAACCGCGCAAGCAAAACTGTGGTAATCCAAATGATGAAAATGTACAGCAACAACCATGGCATTTCCAAAAAATGCTTTTTGACGATAAACCGGTTAACTTCTTTTAACCAAGCCCGATAGGTTGTATCTGAAAAAAAATCGGCAATATACAGGAGTGGAGTAAGCATAATTTTAATTTGTGGAGTAAGTAAAACATTTGCAGGCAAGATGCGGTTCAATGGAGCGGTAGGCGTATAGCTAACTTTATGCCGTAATTGCTTCAAATCTTACACCGTTTTATTACCTTTGAGGTATTAAAGGAGTATTGCCGCCTTACAAAATATTTTCCGATTAAATACTGTTTTTAGCCAACTGTTCTCATAACCCCAAAGTACAACACCCCCCCGATTATGACAAGTAACCAAAAATTTTATACCGTTTGGAAAGGTAAAAAGCCGGGCGTTTATACTAAATGGAACGAGTGCAAAGCACAGGTAGAAGGTTTTGAAGGAGCAAAATACAAATCGTTTTCCAGCCGCGCCGAAGCTGAAAAAGCCTTTACCGATGGGCATGAACTGCATATTAAAAGCAGTTTTACCACTAAAAAAAACACGCCCGAAAAAAACCTACCCCCTAAAATTACCGGAAAAGGCAAACCCATTTTACCCAGTATATCGGTTGATGCTGCTTGCAGCGGAAACCCGGGCATTATGGAGTATCAGGGTGTAGATACGGCATCGGGTAAACGGCTTTTTCACCAAGGTCCTTTTAAAAACGGCACCAATAATTTAGGAGAGTTTTTGGCTTTGGTTCATGCCTTGGCTTACATGCAAAAACATCAACTGAATTTACCCATTTACACCGACTCAAAAACCGCAAGAGCATGGGTGCGCGACAAAAAAATTAAAACTACCCTTGCTAAAAATACCGCCAATGCCCCGCTTTTTGAGCTGGTTGAACGCGCCTTACAGTGGCTGCAAACCTACAGCTACAATACCCCCATTTTAACTTGGGACACCCCTAACTGGGGTGAAATACCCGCCGATTTTGGACGAAAATAGCCCGTGCAAAATGTCCCATTGCTTTGCCCGTTATTTGCCTGTTTATTAAGTAAATGGTCAAGCTAAGCAGGGTTTAACCACACAACATCTACTTTCATAGTATATTTGCGGTAAAATAATTTCTTACCCCCTTTTACCCAAACAAATATGCAAGTTTTTATCCGTTTTTTTGTGTTTGTATTGGTATCGGTTAGCGTTATGGCACAAGCGCCGCAGGGCATTAGTTACCAAGCCGTAGCCCGAAATGCAGCAGGTCAGGTACTGAGTGAGCAGCCTGTTGGAGTAAAATTAAGTGTTGCTATAGGCACGCCCTCCGACAATGCTGTTTACTTGGAAGAGCACCACACTACCACTAACGCACAAGGTTTGTTTATCCTTACCTTTGGGCAGGGAACGCCCATTTTTAGTAGTTTCAGCAACATAAACTGGAGCAGTCCCGACCCTAAATTTTTAAAAGTTGAGTTGTCGCCTACCGATAACGGTGTTTATATAGACATGGGCGCTAACCAATTATTGAGCGTGCCGTATGCCTTGTTTTCTGACCAAACAGCGCTGGTAAAGCAACAAAGCACCAATACTGCTTTGGCATCAGATTATAATGTACTTACTGGCACCGGAAATACGGCAGCCGGGCATCAGGCATTACAACAAAATACCTTTGGCATTAACAATACTGCCGCCGGTGCAAGCGCACTGCAAGCCAATACTACCGGCTTTAACAATACTGCCGCCGGTGCCGGCGCTTTGTTTGCTAATGATGGCGGCAGCCATAACACCGCTACCGGCGCTAATGCCCTGCGCAGCAATGCCGGAGGCAACTTTAACACAGCCAACGGTATGGGAGCATTGTATAATAACTTTACCGGAAACTTTAACACTGCATCGGGAGCAAATGCTTTATTTGCCAATACGCTTGGCGAGGGCAACACCGCTGCCGGCGCTGATGCACTCAAAAACAACACCATCGGGTTTTTAAATGCGGCGTATGGCGCTAATGCCTTAGCCAATAATGTAGGTGGCAATCAAAATGTTGCTTTGGGAGCTTTGGCATTGTTTACACCCACCCATAGCGATAACAACTCAGCGTTGGGTTACCGAGTTTTACACCATAATACCACCGGTTTTAATAATACTGCCGCCGGTACTAATGCCTTGTTTGCCAACACTACCGGCAACCGAAACACCGCTATAGGCGAAGATGCAATGGGCAATAATACCACCGGTAATGGAAACACCGCTATAGGCGAAAATGCTTTGTTCAACAACACAACCGGCATGGGCAATTTGGCTTTGGGTATGGAAACGCTTGCAACCAATTCATCGGGCAGTTTTAACATAGGTGTAGGTTTTGGTGCAGCGGTGGCATCCGAACAATTAACTAATGCCATAGCCATAGGTAAATTGGCTTTGGTTTCAGAAAGTAACAGTTTGGTTTTAGGTGGGTTAGATACCAATAGGGTTAAGGTGGGCATAGGACTAAGCGCCCCACAAACCGATTTGCACATTCTGCAATCTGCCGATGATTTTCCGCTCAACGGCACCGGGGGCTTGCGGTTTACTCGTTCTGCCGGCACAAACCACTGGCAAATGGGTATTGACCAAAATAACGATATTACCTTTGCTTACAACGGCGCAGCAAAGGCTTATATAGAACCTGCCGGCGGCACCTTGGTTTCCTTATCCGACCAAAGAGCAAAACGCAATATATTGCCACTAAACAGCGTAATGAGTAAGGTATTGCTGCTCAAACCCGCCACTTACTTGTATGCCGATGTAACTGATGAAACCGAAAAAATGCACATAGGACTGATAGCACAAGAACTTGCCCCACTATTTCCCGAAACGGTTTACACCCGCGGCAGTAATGAGCAATTGGGCGTTTCGTATGCCGCCCTTAGTGTGATAGCAATCAAAGCTATTCAGGAACAGCAACAGCAAATAGACCAACTTACCCAACAGAACCAACAACTGCTGCAACGGTTAGAAAAACTGGAAAAACGATTGCTCAAAGATGAGTAAGGGCAAATAATTGGGATTAAAGCGCTTGTGTAGTCCAAAAGCAAAAATAATAGCACAAAACAACCAAACAAGGTTAAAAACATTGTTATTTTGCCCCCAAAAAGCATTCAACCACCTACCCACCCAACCACATGATACCCGATATAAGAGAAGCCTATAACCGCAGTTTTTCAGAAGAGCTTTACCGGCTCTTTTTAGCCGATGTAAACAACGCCTATCAGTTTCCGGTTTCGTTTCGCATTGCCGAATCGCCGGTGTTTATTCCTCATCAACTAAAACGCCATATTTTTGCTGCCTGCGATGAAATTATTGACTTCATCACCTCGTACAACATCAAAACACTTTGTGCCGATGCCGTGCCGCCACACCTAAATGTGCCAAACGAAGATGAACATACCCTGTTTTTAGGCATCGACTTTGCCATTTGCCGTGCCGAATCGGGCGAGTTAGTGCCACAGTTAATTGAACTGCAAGGGTTTCCGTCTTTGTTTGCCTATCAGGATTTTTTGACCGCTAAATACCGGCAACATTTTACCGTTCCTGATAACTACACCCATCTTTTCTCGGGTCTTACCCCCGAAACATACAGGGAGCGCCTCAAAAACATTTTGCTTGGCAACCATCAGCCCGAAAACGTTATCCTGCTGGAAGTGGAACCGCTAAAACAAAATACCGCCATTGATTTTATAGTAACCGAACATTACACCGGCATTAAACCCGTTTGTGTAACCGAGGTTATACGCCAAGGCAGAAAACTGTTTTACCTGCGAAATGGGGTAAAAACGCCCATTTACCGCATCTATAACCGCGTTATTTTTGATGAGTTTATGCAGCGTACCGACCTGCAATGCCAGTTTAACCTTACCGAAGAGGTGGACGTAGAATGGGCAGGACACCCCAACTGGTTTTTGCGCATCAGCAAATTTATGATGCCTTTTATGAAAAGCGTCTATATTCCGCAATGTACCCTATTGAACGATTTTACCACTTTTCCGCCCGATTTAGACAACTATGTGTTAAAACCGCTGTTCTCTTTTTCGGGGTCGGGTGTAGTTTTTCACCCCACACAAGCCGATATTGACGCTATTCCTTTGGAAGAACGAAAAAATTATATGCTCCAAAAAAAGGTAAAATACGAACCCGTAGTGCAAGCGCCCGATGGATTGGTAAAAACCGAAATCCGCATCATGTATTTTTGGGAGCCGCACCTTGCCCGCCCCGAAAAGGTTATTAGCCTTGCCCGTTTTAGCCGTGCCGACCTGATAGGGGTTAAATACAACAAAAATAAAACTTGGGTGGGGGGCAGTGTAGCCCTTTTTCCGCAAGATTAACGCCAACACACTGCCATTACAACCACCATTTTACCAAAATTTAACCTGCCCTTACTTTTATGTATGCAGTTATTACCGGCGCTACCAAAGGAATTGGTAAAGCCCTTGCACTCACTTTTGCCAAACAGGGTTTTAATTTAGCCCTTTGCGCCCGCACCAAATCGGAGTTACAGCTATTGAAGAGTTCACTGATTCGGCAATTTCCTAACCTCAACATCATCAGTATGCCGTTAGACATAGCCAACAAAGAAGAAGCGCTGGCTTTTGGCAAGTTGATTGGACAAGAATTTCCACAAGTGGACGTGCTGATAAACAATGCCGGATTATACGTTACCCACCCCATTTTGCAAGAACCCGATGGGCTGCTGGAACAAATGATGGCGGTAAATGTATATGGACCCTATCACCTTACCCGCTCTTTACTGCCCAATATGATGCAGCGAAAACAAGGGCATATTTTCAACATTTGTTCGGTGGCAAGTTTTAAGGCTTTTGAAAACTGTACAGCTTATACTACCTCCAAACACGCTATGTACGGCTTATCCCGAAGCCTCCGCGAAGAGTTAAAACTCCACAACATAAAAGTTACCGGCGTATTGCCCGGCGCGGTATATACCGCCTCATGGGAAACAGCCGATGTAAACCAGCGCCGACTTATGTCGCCCGATGATATAGCTCAGGCGGTTTGGGCTTGTTACCAATTATCTGAGCGCACCGTGGTAGAAGATATTATTTTGCGCCCTATGATGGGCGATTTTTAATTTTGTTGCAAACATCATAAAGCATGAACATCATTGTTACCGGTGCCAGCTCGGGTATAGGTTTTGAACTGGTAAAAACCTTGTGCCAAAATGCTGAAAATAAGGTAGTGGGTATTGCCCGAAACGAAGCCAAACTCCACCGGCTATCCCTGCAAACATCGGGAAATTTTTACCCAATTCCCTTTGACCTTAGCGCCCCCGATACTTCCCCGTTAATCCAACAAATTCAATCGGTTACCCCCACTGTTGATGTGTTAATCAACAATGCCGGTTTGCTCATAAACCAACCTTTTACCCAACTTACCGATGCCAACTGGCAACAAATTTTTGAGGTTAATGTGTTTGCCGTGGCAAGACTTACGCGTGCCTTATACCCCCTGCTCACAAAACCGGGGGCGCATGTGGTAAACATAGGCAGCATGGGCGGCTACATGGGCAGCGCTAAGTTTCCGGGACTAAGCGCATACAGCGCAGCCAAGGCTGCCGTAGCCGTAATGAGCGAATGCCTTGCCGAAGAATGGCAACCCGATGGCATAAAGGTAAATTGCCTTGCCTTAGGCGCTGTGCAAACCGAAATGCTCAATGCCGCTTTTCCCCATTATACCGCTCCTCTGCAAGCCCATGAAATGGCAGCGTGGATTGCCCATTTTGCCCAATTTGGGAACCGGTATTTTAATGGTAAGGTGCTGCCCGTTTCGGTTACTACGCCATAAATGAAAAAGGGCAACACTAAAAAGCGTCGCCCTTTTTTACAAACAAAAAACAAGGTTAAACATGGCTGAATATCTGCATTTTCCACTGAGCCTCGCGTTGGGCTTTTTCAATTTCCATTTGCTGGCGCTCTTTGTGCGGCACGTTCAACTCCACCTGTTCTTGTTTTTGTGCCTTGTTTTGGTCTTTTCTGAATAAGTTTTTCATAACGGTTAAGTTTTTTGGGTGATAAACTCCACTTAAAAACCAACGCCGGCGCTTAAATGTTCCGCAAAAACGGTTAATTAGTGTTAAAAACGGCAAAGGCTTACAACAAGCTCACTAATAGGAGCTATTTTTCGGGTTTTATTTTCTTTGGTACGGGGTCATATCCATGCCCGCCCCAAGGGTGGCAACTTAGCAGCCGTTTTGTGCCTAAGTAAATGCCTTTTACCACCCCCCATTCCTGTATGGCTTCTATCATGTAAGCAGAGCAGGTGGGTGTATAGCGGCAAGCCCCCCCCAAATAGGGCGATAAAATGAGCCGGTAAAGACGTATCGGGAAAATAAAAACCTGTTTCAGCAACCGGTTAAGCAAAGAAAACATAAGTACAGGACAGGTGAACGAAACAAAAAGTGTACCACCAATAACCCTTTCCGAGCCCGATGAGGTTCAGTTGTTCATCAGGAAATTATTTTTTTGGAGTTAGGTAATTACGACTATTTTTGCTATATTTGTGGCTTTAGATGCCTGTATTTGTAAGCCCAACCATTTTTATCAACCCAAACACGCCTTTATACACATGGAAAACCTGTTTTTACAAGCCGTAAACCAATACGATACCTACACCGAAAACGGCGCAGTTTCGCACAGCACCACCGGCGACGCTTTGGTGGACTATTTTGCCAAATGCTCCACCTACCGAAACCGTACAGCCGAAGCCGTATATGCAGATATTAGCCGGATTTGGGCAGAAGCGCCCAAAATTGCCCTACAAATTATCTTATACAACCGCCTCATAACCCGCTCTGCCAAAGGATTTTTAACCACCGAAACCGTACAACGCGGACAAGGCAACCGAAGCGAGTTTAGAATGGCAATAACCTATTTAGCCGCTTTTTTTCCCGATGTGCTGTATCGCAACCTTTGGCTACTGCCCGTAGCCGGCGTTTGGAAAGACCTTTGGCACAACGATTTATTAGACAAATTAGACCAAAAACAAGTGTTTGCACTCATTGAGCGCGGACTGAACGACCCCTACAACCGCGAACTGCTGGCTAAATACCTGCCCCGAATACGCTCAAAAAGCAATACCAAAACCGACCGGCACCGCGCCCTCAATAAATTTGCCCATAATCTTTGCCGACACCTGAGCTGGACACCTACCCAATACCGAAAATTTAAGGCAAGCGGTAAAGCACATACCCTGCAACAACAAATGTGCGCCCAACTCTGGGACAGCATAAACTTTAATGCCATTGCAGGCAAGGCGTTGTTTAACCTTGTTAATAAAACCGGTAAAGATGGCTTGACCACTTTGCAGCGACACGGGCAGGAAAACCGCTATTTGGAATGGATAAAAACCCAACCCGTAGCCAAATTTACCGGTTACGTGCATGAATTGATGCGCAGTGTAAAAACCAACATGAGCCTTGCACAGCGCTACACCATAGACAAACAGTTTGAAGGGTTAGTAGCCCTGGCTACACAACAAACCGGCGGTATAAAGGGTAATGTATGGTGCGCCTTAGATACATCGGGGTCTATGCAAGCACAAGTAGCCGATACCACCGCTTTTAACATCTGTATAAGCATGGGCATTTATTTTGCCACCTTAAACGAAGGCGCTTTTAAAGACCATGTGGTTATGTTTAACGATGTATCTTCTACCCTTACATTATTGGGTACATTTACCGATAAGGTTTTTCAACTGAAAGCCGCCGAAACTGCTTGGGGAAGCACCAATTTTCAATCGGTGATTGATGAGATAGTGCGGGTGCGGCAGCAAAAACCCGATATTCCGATAACGGAGTTTCCCACCACACTGCTGGTTATTAGCGATATGCAGTTTAACCCCACCGAAGGCGAAACACCCGAAACCAACTACGAAGCCGCCATGCGCAAATTAGCGGCAGTGGGTTTGCCAAAAATGCGCATTATTTGGTGGTTTGTAACCGGCAGAGGCGAAGATTTCCCCGCCACCATCCAAGACGAAGGCGTGGCTATGATAGGCGGTTTTGACGGCGCAGTGCTAACCCTGCTGCTGGGCGGCGAAACAACCGTAACCGATGCCAAAACAGGTAAAGAGCGCCAACTAAATGCCTACGAAAATATGCTCAAAGCGCTTAATCAGGAATTGCTGCGGCAAGTAAAAATAAACGGCTAAGGCTTTGCCCAACATCGGGCAATGAGTGGGCAATGCAACCCCGCATCGGGATAAGATGTTATTGTGGCATTCAAGTTTCCCGATAATTCATTACCTATGTCGTTTTGGAAAAAACTATTTGGCATTTCGCCTGCCATAGCGCCCGGCGAAACCGCGCAAACTACCTTTAAAGACAGCATAGCCGCACTTAAAGCGCTGCCCCAATTGCTTATACTTATTTGGCAAACGCATCGGTTTTTTGCGCTTGCCAACATATTCTTGCGCCTTTTTACCTCTGTAATGCCGCTGCTCACCTTGTATGTAGGCAAGCTGATTATAGACGAGGTAATACACCTTGCCAAATTGGGCGATGCTGCCGATTTATCAAACCTGTGGCAGTTGGTGGCTGCAGAGTTGGGCATTGTGCTGGTATCGGGCTTAATAAACCGACTCATCAGCCTCATCAACTCTATGTTGGGCGATTTGTTTGCCAACAAAACATCGGTAATGCTCATGGAACATGCCGCAAAAATGGACTTGGCGCAGTTTGAAGATGCCACGTTTTACGATAAATTAGAACGCGCCCGCCGCCAAACATTGGGCAGGGTGTACCTTATGTCGGATATTTTAAACCAGTTTCAAGATATAGTTACGCTGTTGTTTTTGGCGGGCGGGCTTATTGCTTTTAACCCATGGCTCATACTGCTGTTGGTGGTGGCGGTGATACCTGTTTTTTTGAGCGAAACCTATTTTAACCAACGCAGCTACTCCTTAGTGCGAAGCTGGACTACCGAAAGGCGAGAGTTAGACTACCTCCGCTACATAGGCGCAAGTGATGATACGGCAAAGGAAATTAAAATTTTTGGGCTGACCGATTTCCTCAAAGACCGATTTAGCGCCTTAGCGCACCGATACTATTTAGATAACCGAAAACTTGCGGTGAAGCGGGCATTTTGGGGGTATTTTTTTAACGGACTGGGCGATTTGGGCTACTACGCGGCCTATGTGGTAATCCTTATGCAAACGGTGGCGGGTAGCATTACGGTGGGTAGCCTCACCTTTTTGGCGGGCTCTTTTAACCGTATGCGACAACTGCTGCAAGGCATTTTAACCCGATTTTCGGACATTACGCAGCAGGCTTTGTACTTGCAAGATTTTTTTGACTTTTTTGCCATTCAACCACAAATTACCTCTCCGGCTCAGCCCCGCCCTTTTCCTAACCCTATACAGCAGGGTTTTGCCTTTGAAAACGTGGGTTTTTGCTACCCCAACTCCAATAAATGGGCTGTGCGCCACCTGAGCTTTACCCTTAAAGCCGGCGAAAAATTAGCCCTTGTGGGCGAAAACGGCGCCGGAAAAACTACCTTGGTAAAACTGTTGGGCAGGCTGTACGACCCCACCGAAGGGCGCATTTTGTTAGACGGCTACAACCTTAATGAATACCGATTAGACGATTTGCGCAATGCCATAGGGGTAATTTTTCAGGATTTTGTGCGGTTTCAGATGCCCGTTACCGAAAACATTGCCGTAGGTAAAATTGACCAAAAAGAAGACAAAAACCGAGTGCAATACGCCGCCAAACAAAGTTTAGCCGATGAGGTAATAGCCCGATTACCCTTGCAATACCAACAAATGCTGGGCAGGCGTTTTACCGATGGCGTAGAGCTATCGGGCGGCGAGTGGCAAAAAATAGCGCTCAGCAGAGCTTATATGCGCAATGCCCAACTGCTCATTTTAGATGAACCCACCGCTGCCCTCGATGCCCGCGCCGAGTATGAGGTGTTTGTGCGCTTTGCCGAACTAACCAAAGGTAAATCTGCCGTGTTAATTTCGCACCGGTTTTCTACTGTGCGCATGGCAGACCGCATTTTGGTGTTGCGAAAGGGGCAAATGGAAGAACTTGGCACACACGAGCAACTCCTTGCCGCCAACGGCTTGTATGCCGAATTGTTTAATTTGCAGGCACAAGGGTATCAGTAAAAAAGGGCAGGCACTTGGGTGTAACCTTAGTTTGATGTAAATTAACGTGAGGTTGGGGTTGTGAGCTTGCGCAAAGGCTTACCTCAAAACGATTTCAGGCAGGTGGGGTGATATATTTGGGTGCGCTGCACCTGTTAGGTGGGTTTTTGGGCAGTTGCTACCAATAGGCTGGTGCGCTGCACCTATTTAGCCTCATGTTTAACGCATTGCCCCATTTACTTTTGCGAATACAACTTTTATGTGGCATAGCCTTTGTATATAAGGTGCAGCGCACCGTTATCTTACGATTTTGAGGTGAAGCTAACCTAAGAGGGTAGGTGTTGTTTGTGAGAATACAAATAACAATTTTCATATGTATGTATTATTCATGGTTTTCTGAACCCTCACAGGCAACTCTTCGGGGAAATGCCGGTCACCCGTTCCATAAACACACAGGGCGTGCAGCCCTACCTTGCCCGATATGTTTTTTTATCGGGTTATTCGGTTTATCTTTGCCCTCTGTTTGTTCTTATTACTCACACACAATTTGTTATTTATGCCGGTTATTTCAGAGCGGGGTAAAGCCATGCCCGCATCGCCCATACGAAAATTAGTGCCCTATGCCGAAAAAGCAAAAGCAAACGGTGTTAAAATTTACCACCTCAATATAGGGCAGCCCGATATTGAAACGCCCGAGGTAATGCTGAATGCAGTGCGCAGTTTTAACCAAAAAGTAGTAGAGTACAGCCACTCGGCAGGCAACGAAACCTACCGGCGCAAACTTACCGGCTACTACCAAAAATACGGCATTGAGTTAGATTATACCGATATAATGATAACCACCGGCGGGTCGGAAGCCATTTTGTTTGGCATGATGAGTTGCCTTGATGCCGGCGATGAGGTCATTATTCCCGAACCCCTGTATGCCAACTACAACGGGTTTTCTACCGCCGGCAACATAAAGGTAGTACCCATTACCGCCTCTATCCACCAAAATTTTGCCCTGCCGCCCATACAAGAGTTTGAAAAGGTAATTACCCCGCGCACCAAAGCCATTTTAATTTGCAACCCCAATAACCCCACCGGTTACCTCTACTCAAAACAGGAGTTAGAAACCCTTAAAACTATAGCGCTTAAACACAATTTATACCTGTTTTCTGATGAGGTTTACCGAGAGTTTACCTACGATGGCGCTAACCCCACATCGGTACTGAGCCTTAGCGGATTGGAGCAGCACGCCATAGTGGTAGATTCTATTTCTAAACGATACAGCGCTTGCGGGGCGCGCATTGGCGCATTAGTGAGCCGCAATAAAGAGGTAATGAGTACGGCGCTCAAATTTGGACAGGCAAGGCTTAGCCCGCCCACCTTTGGGCAGATACTTGGCGAAGCCGGTTTAGACGTGCCCGACGAATACCTTACCCGCGTAATTGCTGAATATACGCAGCGCCGAAATGTGCTGGTAGAAGGGCTCAATGCTATTGAGGGCGTGTATTGCCCCATGCCCAAAGGTGCATTTTATGTGGTAGCCCGCCTGCCCATAGACAACAGCGACCGTTTTTGCCAGTGGATGCTGGAAGATTTTAACTACCAAGGCGAAACGGTTATGATGGCACCGGCTACGGGTTTTTACGCCACTCCGGGTTTAGGCACCAACGAAGTGCGGTTAGCTTACGTGTTAGAAATAAACAGCCTTAAAAAAGCCATAAATTGCCTTTGCCAAGGGCTACAAGTTTACCCGGGCAGGGTGGGGTAGGGGCTTGTTTGTTATACAGTAAGCCTATTTGTTTTGTGCGTTTCGCAAAAGCGCAAAAAAAATAAAGAAGTTTGGCAAACCTATAAGGTTTTTCTAAATAACAAACGCACTCACCTAATACTAAAACCGCCAACACTCTGTGCGCCCTCATCTTGTATTTACCGTTATAAACGACCTGCATTACGACCAACGTATGCAGCGTATTTGCACCTCATTGAGCCATGCCGGTTACAGGGTAACCCTCATTGGCAGGGTATTAGAGCAGCACAAACCCCTGCCTTTGCAAAATTTTGAGCAAATTAGGGTAAAAATGCCCATCAATAAGGGTAAACTGTTTTACCTCCTTTACAACTGTTACCTTTTTTGGCACCTGCTTACACACCGCTACGATGTTTATGGCGCTACCGATTTAGATACGGCTTTGCCCCAGTTTTTAGTGGCAAAAATGAAAGGCAAGCCCTTTGTTTACGATGCGCACGAGTATTTTACCGAGTTGCCCGAAATAGTGAGCCGATCCTTGGTAAAAAAAATCTGGAAATGGATAGAAAAACTCGTAGTGCCGCGCACCCAATATGCCTACACCATAAACCAATCTTATGCCGATTTTTTTAAAAAGGAATACGGCGTTCGTTTTGAAATTATCCGAAACATAGCGCTGCTCCGTTCCGATGTTTATCCGGAGCCGGCGGCAGAAAAGTTTATTTTATACCAAGGGGCGGTAAACGTGGGCAGAGGCGTAGAAGAAATGATAAAAGCCATGCCGCTTATACCCAATTGTAAATTGGTAATATGCGGTAAGGGCGATGTATATGAACACTGCCAACAACTTGTAGCCCAATTAGGCCTAACCCAAGTAGTGCAGTTCAGAGGGTTTGTTCCGCCCGATGAGCTGCGCAGCATTACCCGGCAAGCCACCCTTGGTTTCACCTTCTTTTCTGCCCAAGGGCAAAGTTATTACTACTCCTTAGCCAATAGGTTTTTTGATTATTTACATGCCGGCATACCGCAGTTGTGCATTAATTTTCCCGAATACCAACGCATAAACGAGCAATACCACATAGCGCAACCGGTGCCCAATTTAGAGCCACAAACCATAGCCAACGCCGCAAACCAACTGCTGAATAATGCCCAATTATACGCCCAAATCCAAAAAAACTGCCTCCACGCCCGAACAGAACTATGCTGGCAAAACGAAGAAAAAAAACTGCTCGCATTTTACCAACACCTGGTTAGTGGTTAGTGGTTAGTGGTTAGTGGTTAGTGGTTAGTGGTTAGTGGTTAGTGGTTAACGTGAGGTTAGAGTTAAAATGAACGCCCGATAGGGGTAAAACCTGTGTGTAATTTTGATGCACATGATAAAACCGGCAACAGATTACGGTGCGCTGCACCTTTTAATAAAGCGTTACGCATCTGTTCTACCAAGATTACGGGGCGCTGCCCCTTATACTTTGCCCCCATCAATTGGCGCACTTGTTTTGCAAAGGTGCAGCGCACCGTAATCTGTTGTCCATTTTATCATAAACCACACACAGATTTTACCCCTATCGGGCGTTCATTTTAATTCCAACCTTGCGTTATTCAACAAAACACAAAAAAGCCACAGTTTTTAGCTGTGGCTTTTTTGTGGTAACAATAAGGTTATGTGGGGCTTACTTTTCTAATTCTAAGTAGCCGCCGGTATTGGGTTTACCGGTTTGAAGTTTAGATTGTGCGGCTTCTTGTTGTTCTATGGTTTTCAGTTTTTCCCGGGCTTCTTTTTTGAGGTTGTCATCGGGTTTATAGTTGGCTATAATACTTTGGAGGGTAGCTTTTGCCTGAAACAGTTCGCCTTTGGCGGCATACACATCGGCAAGTAAGAGGTAGCTGCGCACAACCCATTCGGTTTGGTTGGGGGTTTCGGCGGCTACGTTCATACAGAGTTTAAGGGCGTTGTCTAAATCGTTTTGTTTAAACGCCATATCGGCAAGGTAGTATCGGGCTTGAGCGCCTTTTTCGTTGGTAGTACGAGCAATTACTTGTTGGAAGTATGTTTTGGCACGGGTATAACTTTTGGTTTCATAGGTAAGCATACCTAAAAAATAGTTGGCATCAATAAAATCATCGGGGGTGGCGGTGTCCACGCCTAAGAGTAATCCACTGTATTGCTCTAACTCTGCCATGCGTTTCAGGTAGTAACTTGCGCGCACTAATCCGCGTAATGATTCGGTTCGGAGTTCTTTTGAAGCGCCTATTTCGTAGAGTTTTCGGTAGTAGTTAAAGGCTTTTTGGTAGTCTTTGGTTATAAAGAGCGCAATACGCCCGCCTTTGTTTAGCGATTCTTCGGTAAATGGGTTTCGGCTTTGTTCGGCTATATAGTCAAAGTCTTTACCTGATTTTTCGTAATCTTGTGCATTATAGTAGCAGATGGCTCGGTAGTATCGGGCATATAGTACATAAGCGCCATTGGGGTGAGCGGCAAGGTATTTGGTAAATTCTTTGGTAGCATTGGGGCAGTCTTTCTTTTGGTAGTAAGTTTCGGCAATTTCGTAGCTGATGGAGTCTTGTGCGGCATTGCTGATTTCCATACCCGGAAACTTTTGGGCAAACTGCACGTAACCATCGGCATCGCCTTTGGCTACAAATACATCGCGCACGCCTGTCAGAGCTTCTCTTGATTCTATGTTTTTAGGAAAGCGTTTAAGCGCCAACTCATAAAATTGGAGGGAGCGGTCGTAATCGCCTATATTGTAATAAATGAGCCCAAGGTTTACGAGCGATTTAGGCACAAACTCACTTTCGGGATAGTCGTTGATGAGTTTTTGGTGGGTTTCAACGGCGCTTTGGTAGTTATTTTGTGCTACTTGGGTAATGGCAATTTGGTAAAATGCGTCGTCGTTGTAAACCGATTTGGGGTAGTTTTTAATAAGCAGGCGCAGGTTATCTATTTTTTTGTCGTAGTCGCCTATTAGTCCGGCAAGCATCGCTTTTTGGTAGTAGGCATAATCAGCGCCTTTCATTTTGTATTTCACAATATCGTCGTATCGTTCCAATGCCGGACCGTACTGGCGTTGCATAAAATTACAATCGCCGCTGCGCAAAATAGCATCGGGATAAATTTGCCCTGATACGCTTTTGGGGTTGGCAATGAGTTGTTGCTCTTTAAGATTGGCAACTGATTCGTCAAAATAGCGTTGAGCTTGTTTGTAATCTTTTAGTTTAAAATAGGCATACCCAATGGTATATTTAGCGGTAGCGCCCGATACTTTATCGGAAACGGTGGCTTCGCCTGCATTGCGCAGGTATTCGGTAAGCTCGGTTACGGCGGCTTTGAATTCTTTTTTCTTATACAGTATATTACCTCGCCAAAAGTGCGAAAGCGCTACCACATCAGCAGACATGGGTAGTTTTATGGCTTTATCAAAGTAAGCAAAAGCCGAATCGGGGTTTTGTTCGTTGTAAAACTCTACGCCTCGGTAATACAGCACCCGTTGGTAGGCTCTGTTTAGTTCGGGGGTTTTATTGGCAATGCCTTCTAAAATTTGCTGTGCATCTTTATAGTTTTGTGCATTTTCGAGCAGGGTACTTAACAGTTGTCGGGCTTCGTTGCTCAGTTTAGAGGTGGGGTAGTCTTTTATAAAGGAGCGAAATACATTGGTAGCCACTGTTTGAAAATCGAGTTCGTAGGAGAGTTTACCGTAGTTAAAGGTAGATATTTCTTTAATAACGGGGTCAAAATTGGTTCGGGCTGCTGCTTCAAAAGCGTTTCGGGCTTTTGCCTTTTCGTTTACCTGCAAGTAGCAATCGGCAAGGTGATACATGGCATTTTGCCCTATGGAGTCGTTCAGGTTATTGAGGTGGGTAAAGTTAGTAATAGCTTCGTTGTATCGTTTAAGCTGGTATTGCGCAAACCCCAGTTGGTAGTAATCTTCTTTTCTGAGGGTTTTACTTTTACCGGTATAAAACTCCAAATAAGGGAGGGCTTCGGTAAATTTTTGGCGGTTAAAGAGGGTTTGTCCCAGCAGTTGGTTCAGTTCGGTTTGGTATTTTATGCCGGGCGTTTTGGCTTTTGGGGCGGCGTAGTCCATCAGTTGGTCAAACTGCCCTTGTTGGTAGTAAATGAGGGCTATATAATAAGGCAGCGTTTTGTCGTACTTAGTGTTTTGTTCTATGCGCTGAAAGGCGCTGAGGGCAGTGCCATAATCTTTGTTAAAGTAGGCAATTACGCCATAGTAGTAATTGGCATCGTAGTAATACTGGTTTTTTGTGTTGATGATTTGTGAAAAGAGTCTGAAAGCATCGTTAAACTGTTTGCTGGTAAAAAGGCTGTATGCCATTTGAAAATTGTAATCGGCTTTTTGCTCATTGGTAAGGTTGGCGGTATTTACATTGTTATACATGGCAATAGCATCTCTATACAGTTCTTGCTCAAAATAAATTTGCCCCAGTTCAAAGTAGGCAAGCGAGGTAAAGATGCTGCTTGCGTTTTCATCAATAAATTTTACCAGCAGCAACTCGGCATTGGCATTGTGGAGTTTGCGGGCGGTTAGGGCTTGGTAAAACTGCGATTCGGTGCGCATAACAGCCACTTCCGGTGCATTAGAAAAAGCAAAACTGCGCATAAATGCATCAAACTCTTTATGAGCAAGGGCATAATTCCCCTCGGCATAATGCTCTTTTGCCTGTATGAACAAGGCATGAGCATTGCGGTAAACGGCGGTTTCCTGAGCAAAAACCGGTACATATAGCAGGCTATTTACCCAAACCAACAACCCAATTACATGAATAACTATGGATATACGCATATCGGTAATTTTTGTAAAATGTAATGTTGAGCAGCAGTTAATTTACTCAGCTCAAAGTAAAAACCAACTGTAACCTAAATTTGCGCCCAAACTTACAGTAAAAAACGCAATTAGCCGCTATTTATTGGTAAAGCATTTGTTTGAAAGGTTTATTTTGAGGCAAAATTACCCGTTACTAAAACTCCAAAGCGCTTTTTGCAGTTGTAACAAGGTGTTTATATACACAAACATATCCTAAACATTTCATCAGTTATGCGCATTTTCATTTTATTACCCATGCTCCTGCTGTTTACCCACTGCCAAGCACAAACAACCACTACCCATACCATGAAATTAATTTACATTTACGATGCCCTCTGCGGCTGGTGTTACGGATTTTCGCCCACCATACAGCGTTTTGCTCAGGAACACCAATCAACCTTTGCGGTACAGGTAGTATCGGGCGGCATGGTTACGGGCAGCCGCATAGCTCCCATAAGCAGCATAGCCGCCTATATTGAGGGCGCTTATCAAACGGTGGAGCGCACTACGGGCATTAAATTTGGCGAGCCATTTCTGAAAAAAACACTCAAAGAAGGAACGGCAGTGTTTACCTCTATTCCGCCGGCGCTGGCTTTATCGGCATTTAAGGAGCTAAAACCCGATGAAACCTTAGCTTTTGCTGCCCAAATACAAAAGGCTATTTACTACCATGGCATGGAGCCTGCCGATACTGCCGCTTATGGTAAACTGGCTGCCGATTTTGGACTAAACAGCGAGGAGTTTATAAGCCAAATGCAAACTGCCGCCACCCTGCATGCTGCCGAACAAGATTTTGCCCTATCAGATGCGCTGGGTGTAACCGGTTTCCCATCGGTATTTGTGGAGTATGCAGGCAAGTATTACCCCCTTGCCAGCGGCGCAGTAAGTTTTGAAACGCTGGAAAAACAATTTCAACAGCTACAAGCCGATTTAAAAAAGGCTGCCCGATAAAACTTGCTGCTATTGTTTACAGATTTTACCCGATGGCATTCTCGGGTAATGTATAGCGCACTTAGCCAAACTTTAAGTAACAAAAGTATATCAGCTCCGGCTCTATTTCTCCCAAAAACGCAAAGAGGCGCGTTATAAATTACGAGTTACCCAATACCGACAACTACCGACTACCATTCCGATTTTGTTTCTCGCAAAGGCGCTAAGGCGCAAAAAAAGTTGAAGGAGAAAAGCCCAGCCGTGTATCTGCATGGTTATGAGTGATAAGCGTTTAATTCCGATTGTCCAATGTAAAATACAACCAATCATATGCAAGCTAAACTATTCGCCCTGCCCGATGCAAAACTTGTATTAAACGCGGGTGCGGAGTTCTCGGAGTGTGGTAAATACCGTTATAAACTTTGGCGAATTTGGGATGATGGGCTACCGCTTGCAATGTGCATAGGATTAAACCCATCTACCGCTAATGCCGTTAAAACAGACCCAACCATTAC
>DDVC01000113.1:52816-53948 GCA_002345145.1 Bacteroidetes bacterium UBA2322 | reverse complement strand
GGTATAGCCCAGCGGGTAAGAATATGAAAACCTTTCAGGGCTTGGTTTTGTGGCATCGGCATCATAGCGAGGGGCGTTACCACCTCGCCGGAGGATTACGCCCTTTCAGGGCTTTGTTGTGCAGCCCCAAAGGGGCGATATACACTAACGTTGGGGATAGCCCAGCGGATAAGAATATGAAAACCTTTCAGGGCTTGGTTTTGTGGCATCGGCATCATAGCGAGGGGCGTTACCACCTCGCCGGAGGATTACGCCCTTTCAGGGCTTTGTTGTGCAGCCCCAAAGGGGCGATATACACTAACGTTGGGTATAGCCCAGCGGGTAAGAATAAGAAAATCATCACAAGCCCTGAATGGGCGCAATAAAAATAATATGGGACAGTCACTCGTAAAAAATTACATACACATCGTATTCAGCACAAAGCACCGTGAACCACTGATATACCCACCCATAGAAGCAGAACTACATGCCTATCTTGGTGGTATTTGCAATAACCTCGAATGTACAGTAATAAAAGTGGGTGGCTACACCGACCATATCCACATACTCTGTATGCTATCAAAAAAAATAGCCCTGATGAAATTGATGGAAGAGCTGAAATCACATTCATCTAAATGGATAAAAACAAAAGGCAGCGGATATAAAAACTTTTTCTGGCAGGATGGTTATGGCGCTTTTTCAGTTAATCCATCTGAAGTAGATACAGTTATAGCCTACATCGCCAATCAGCACGTGCACCACAGCAAGAAAACGTTTCAGGATGAATATCGCGCATTTTTAAAAAAGTATCATGTTGAATATGATGAGAGGTATGTTTGGGATTAAATATAAACCCCTTGCTAACTATTATGACCCTTCGGCGCTTCGTGTTTCGCGGCTTTCCGCTGACAGCCCTGAAAGGGCGACATGTAATAGCGAGGCGGTATCGCCCCTCGCAATCTTAGGATATTTTACCCCTTCGGGGATTCCTATCTCGCGGTTTTGCCGCCCGATAGGGCTACACCCTATCTTAGGATATTTTACCCCTTCGGGGCTTCGTGTTTCACGGCTTTGCCGTTCGATAGCGCTACACCCTATCTTAGGATATTTTACCCCCTTCGGGGATTCCTATCTCGCGGCTTTCCGCTGACAG